>NZ_CFKYFN010000038.1:0-45843 GCF_985060555.1 Odoribacter sp.
AAAAGGCAAAATACCCCCTTGTAGAATCGGATATTTGATTTCAGTCTCCAATAGGGATACGAATAAATCGAGGGTGCCAAATACTTTTTGGACACCCTCCGGCTATTCATTAGCCCGAAATCCCAAGTCAATAGTTGAAAGAAAGCAGCCGGTTGAATGTATAATAGTTGTACACACGGCTTGGGAGGCCTGTTGGAGTATCCGGTCTGCTTTCAAACAGTAGCCTGATAATTGTATATATGTTGAGTGGATTGAGAAAAACGCGGAGCTGCCTTTAAAACAACAAAGCGTGGAACTTAACTCAATCTGGCAAGAACCACTGACAATGGTTAGGAACAGAAAGAGCAAGCTCACGCTTAGGTATCATTGATATACGAACCTCCTACGTGAGCGTTGCTACAATCGTTCTGATTTCCTATTTAAAAATTGTCAGTTTTCTTGCTTTCAGAACGCGTAATAGTAACGCATCAACATTTTGTTGACAGATACCTCTTGTATCTGTTTTACAAAGGAAAAGAAAAAATTGAAGATAAACAAGTGAATAATGATTTTTTATTAAAATTAAAAAATGTAAGTTTATTCGTCGTTACTAATTCGTCTTCGGTGACCGGTTTGCCGGGACTCACTTTGTTCCTGTTGAGAGAACCTGAAGTTCGGGGTACAACTTTTAAAACCTAAATAGAATTAGTGCGTAAGGTACTTAAAATTACTTCTTGCTTGTTTAAGGTTTATAAACCTTTTTTATTATCTTTGTTGAAAAAGAGAACCTTATGTCTATGCTAAAATTAGAATCTTTTTTCTTCTTTTCTTTCTTCCTGTTTCTTGCCGGGTGCGGAAATCAGAGTAAACCGGTTTCGGTTGAACAGGAAATAATAACTCCCTTGAGTGCAGGAAATGCGGTGGACGACCTGTTGCCGTATATCGATTCGGTTGAAGTTGTTCCTTTGGAGACTACCGGGAAAGCGTTGATCGGACTGGTGGGAAAAATACTGCTTTTGCCTAACGGAAATGTACTGATTAAAAGTACTGCCAGCATGTTCATGTTCAGTCCTGAAGGAAAGTTTTTATTTCAAATCGGAAAGAATGGCCGTGGCCCCGAAGAATACCTTACTATCGATGATGTATGCCTCAGCCAGGATGCCCGGGAATTATGGATTTTGGGAGGATGTGAGATCGTGAAATATAGTACGGAGACCGGACGGTTTATCCGGAAAACGACACTGGAGCTTCCAGAGATATGTAATGGCTTCGATGCGATAGCGAGTGGACCCGGTCATTCGGCTTTTTTGTATTATTGCCCGCAAATGGACGAGAATAATTTTTCGGAAGATTTCTATTGTTTGTATCGTTATGACGAACAGGGGCGAATCCTGCAAAAATTTCTGCCTCGTAAAGACTATGGCCTGAATATAGCTCTGATAACCCAGACTAGCGATAATCGATATATTCTCCGGCCTCAGGATAGTGATAATATCTGTTATTATCTTTCGGATAGTTTGCCGGTACCCCGGGTGAAAATCGATTTTGGGAAAGAGACGATAAAAAACCGGTATTCATCGGATCTGCAAACTTATCTCCGTTCTGATTATTATAAAATGCCGGTCTATATTTACGATACCCGGGATTACTTCTATTTCTCGTATTGCGGACCTGAGGCAACCGATTGTTATTGTATCCACTCTTTTAAAAATAGCAAAACGATTACCTGGGAGAGAAAAGGAGATGATGCCGACGGGATGTTCATGATTGTGGGGGCCGATAAAGACTTTTTTTATGGTATCTATAACGATTACCGGGACTGGGATGAAATCTTACTGAATCGGCAGGATCTTTTAAAAAGAGCTATTATTCAGAAAACTCATCTCCGGATCCCGGAAGATAGCAACCCTCTGTTGGTAAAAGTAAAGTTTAAGTTTTAAGAGACTTTACCTTACTTTCCATTCCAATATTCCGGCTGATTTGCCTTCCTGTAACTGGGCGGTTAATCTCAGAGCTTTGGTTCTGACGGGCTGGAAGTGGACTGTACAATATTTATCTTTAGCGATTTCGTAAGGATCGGTATTTTTTACCGGCAGCCATTTCTCGCCGGCTTTGTATTCGAGACGCCAGGAGACCGGGAGTTGGAAATCGATATCGTAATGTCCTAATTCCAACCAATATACGGATGCTTCGGTGAGAGTCATCGGTTGGTCCCATTCGTATTGAGCCCATTCTTCTGTGCCAAAGCATTGCCACCAATTGTGAAACTGCATCGATTTATCCGCCGAATTGCGGGGTTCGAACCGGTCGTTCAAACCGTATCCTCCGTAAGGGATCGAAACAGAAGCCTGTGCTTGTGAAGCCAGGGTTTCTGTGCGGCGTGGAATGCTGGCCTCGCGGGTATAAGGGATCCATACATTCATTTCGTTGGCTCCGCGGTTGTCCCAGGCATAATAAGGAATGGCCGTCACGGAGGTTGGCAGAGTCGTATGGCCGTCGGAAAGTAAATGATATCCCTGGCCTTTTAGGGTCATGACACCGTGAAGCAGATCGGGCTTAAACTCCGGACTGAACGGAGTATCTTCCTCTGTAAACAGATCCAAAGCGTAACCGTCATGATCGCTGGCTTCGACACAATATACTATCGGACCGTATATTAGAGCATATTTGTTACGATCGTCGATAACTTGTGGGTCGGCGATCACTTTTCTGACTTGCATCGGTAAATTCAGGACGATTTGATCGTTACCCTTCCAGTCGCCTCGGAGAAGGGCATAACCGTTCCGGACTTCCGGTTTTACCGTTTTTCCGTTCAGGCTGATGGTATAACTTGTTGTATCTTTGTCGAGATAGGTATATAGGGTGCCGGGAAGAGGTTGCTGTTGTACCCAACCGGGAATACGCAAAGCCAGAGTAAACGAAGAAGCAGGAGAGTGATCCAAAGTCAGCTTGATCCTGCCTTCCCAGGGATAACGGGTTTCCTGTTTGATACGGACTGATTGGCCGTCCAGAGTCATTTGACCTTCGTTGCCTATGTATAGATTGACGAAAAGAGTATTCCCTCGGACGGCATACACATAACCCGGAATGGACGGCATAAAGCGGGTGATATTGGAAGGACAACAGGAACAACCGAACCATTCGCTCCGGTCATGACTACCGTCCGACATCAAAGGATTGTCGTAAAAATAACGTTTCCCATCGAGAGAGACTCCCGAAATGACTCCATTGTATAAGGCACGTTCGAGCACATCGTAATATTTCGATTCCCCGGTTAGTAAAAACAGACGGTAGTTCCAGTAGACATTGGAGATAGAGGCACAAGTTTCACAATAGGAAGTCATGTTCGGAAGTTCGTAATTTTCCCCGAATCCTTCTCCCCAGGCTCTGGCTCCGATACCTCCTGTGATATATAATTTCCGGTCGGTGATATTGTTCCATAGCCGTTTTGAAGCTTCGATGAATCCTTGATCCTGGCACAAGGCGGCGACATCTGCGACACCCGAATACAGGTAACCGAACCGCACGGCGTGTCCTACAGCCTCGTCTTGTTCCTTGATCGGTTTGTGGTCCTGGCTATACGGACTGGCAGGGCGCCCATCGGAGAGACGTCCCGCTTCCTCACAAAAATACTTCGCTTTTTCCAGGTATTTGGGATTACCGGTCACCCGGTACATTTTAACAAGCCCCATCTCGACAATGGGATGCCCCGAGGGCTGATGGATCTGTCCTGAATCTGTTCCGAAAACCTGACATACCAGGTCGGCATTCTTTATCGCGACGTCAAGTAAATGACGTTTACCGGTAGCATAATAATGAGCCGTGGCGGCTTCGTATAAATGTCCGCAGTTGTAAAGTTCGTGGCTATTGACTTTCTCCCAGCGACGGCTGCCCATCCAGCGCTGAAGGCGGTCACAACGATTGGTACGGCAAGTGTAAAGATAACCGTCCGGTTCCTGGGCTGCTGCTATCAGGTGGATGACACTGTCGAGATAATGGTCGAGCTGTGGGTCGTATTGCACTGCCAGCACGTAGGAAGCTCCTTCGACTACTTTGTAAATGTCGGTGTCGTCAAAGGGAAAATCTCCCTGGTGTTCTCCGGTTTTCAGACCTGCGGCAAGAGCGAAATTGTCCAGGCGGCCGTTGATTTCACATTGGTGAAAAGCCGTCGGGATGGATACTTCGCGATTTATACTCAGTTTAGGACTCCAAAAAGAATCCGCTAAATGGACTTGGGTGAAATTTACGGGTTGGATCGGATAATCGGTCACTTTTTTTTGACAAGCCACGAAATTCAGCATTCCGCAGAGTATAGATATGAATATTATTTCCCTCATAATTGTTCGGTTTACCTCTGCAAAAATAGAATAGGGGTAGGAAAACAAATATCAGAAATGTACGTTTTCATATCAATATTGTCCGGTAAGGAGAATTTTTTTGACAAAGGCAGAAAAAAATCGGCGCGACTTGCGGTTGCTGACCGGCACATTGCTGAGCGGGTGTGCCGGGTGTGCTTACCTCCTGTCGTACCAGGAGTCCCGCTTCGTTAGTTTCAGGTCTTTCAACAGACTGGAACGGACGTTGATCTGGAAATTGTAGGACTGGTGAGTGCCGAAGGGAATACAGGAAAAGGTCATTTCCCAGCAATGCAGGTCGCGGGTGAGGTTGAAACTGGTAGCCGTCACTTCTTTCTGCTGGAAGTCATAACCGGTGCTGTAGCCTATCTTCCATTTCGGGGTCAGGGAAAAGTTGCCGTTGATACGCACCATCTGCGAAATGGTATTGCTGCTCAAAGGTTTTTTGGCTCCGGGAGCGGTATTGCGCGAATAATTCTTCGAATAACTGAACGTATAGTCCAGACTGATACTCCAGGGAACATCGAAATCCATATATTCATCATAATGACCGTTCAGTCTATCGTTCTTTTCCTCTTTGTTTTTCCCGTTGTCCGAAGAGAATTGTATGCCCGAAGAAGCCGATACGCGGGTCAGACGTCCGATGCCTCCATTGTACCTGTTGATTCTGACGGCATTGGCATTGATGGCATAAGGGTCTAACGTTCCGGTCAGGTTAATGTTGACTTTTTCATTGAATACTTTGGTCCGGGCCGATAACTGAATCACCGACCAGCGCATAGAATCGGCAAAGAAATTATAACTGGATTGTAAACGAAAGCTCTCCAATAGTTTTATTTTCTTATACTCTTCCTTGCCGGTGGTATCTTTGTCGTTCCGGACTTTCATTTCCAGGTTGTTGTCGAGGCTCAGGCTCAGGCTCCCCGATTCTTCGGCACCGGAAGGGGTTCCGTATAACTTGTTGTCGAATATAGAATATTCCTGATCGTTACCTTGTGAATCTGTGTAAGTTTTCCAGTATTTACTTTTAGGTACACCGATTTTAGGGGTATACGATACGCTGGCACTGGGGCGGATGACATGCCGGATGGCAAAAATTTTGCTAGTCGGTAAGAATTGATACATACCGTAAATCGTCGGGTTGTAAGAAAGAGACAGACTTGCGTTGTAATTGTGGGCGTAATGCAGGCCATATACCGTATCGACAGGGATATAACCCCCTCCCGGCATCGTAGAATCGGCTACCCAGTCGCCTTTACGGATCGAACTTAGATAGGCTACACCGTTATAAGTGAACGAGGGAGAAAGGGATAGGTCTTTTACAATATTGATGCTGGTACTCAATGGAATAGAATGTTTAAAACCATTTTGCCAGTCCCGGGCCATATTCTGGAAAGATTTTCCCAGTTCGGATTCCTTGGTCTGAATACTGTTACGTAACTCTGCATTGTAGGTAAAACCGATATTCTCATACCATTTTAATTTACCTGCACGTTCTTTACGCCGAAAAGGATATACCTGGGATACCCGGAAGTTCAGGTTCGGAAAAGAAAGTGAGATCGAGGAGTCACGGCTGTTCTGGTTGTGGGTAAAACTGGCTGTGATATTGAACGGACGGTCGGGCCACTTTTTGCTCCAGGAAATACTGGATTGTTTACGTTGGTTGGCTATATCATTGATATTGTTGGCGTTATAATAGTTGTTTGTTGCAGAAGACATATCTACCGAAGCAGAAAATGTCGTATAAGGGTTGGCTTTGGGATCTTGGGAATGTTGCCAGCGGATGGACCAGTCTTTGGACTGGGTATAGTCCGGAGTTCCTTTTTCACTGGTATGGTTCCGGCTCATCGAGAAATCGAAATTACCGCTGAATTTATACCTTTTTCTGTAATTCGAACCTACGTTGAGGCCCCACGACCCATTGGTATAGATCGTACCGGTAACCGTGAGGTCTACATAATCGTTGATAAACCAGTAGTAACCTCCGTCCCGCAAGTTGAATCCCCGCATACGTTCTTCACCGTAAGTAGGCATAGTAATTCCCGAGGTTCCTTTTTTGGTGATCGGGAAGAATCCGAACGGGATAGCCAGAGGGAGAGGTACATCTTCGATGTAAAGATTGGCAAATCCCGAAACGACCTTTTTGTCCCGGATCATTTTGGCCTTGCTCAACCGTACGTAGAAGTGCGGATGATCGTGTTTGTCACAAGTGGTATACCAGCCGTCTTTGATACAATATACCGAATCCGACATTTTCTTGGTCAGCTTTCCCTGGACGTAACCTTCGCCTTGTTGGGTGATGATCTCTTTGACAAATCCTTTTTCTGTCTTGAAATTATATTTGAGATCCAGACTTTCGAATTCCTGGCTACCGTCCTTGAATTTGGGTTTGCCGACGATCGTACCGCTACTGTCAGGAAGACCGGAAGCATAAGCCAGGCTGTTTTCCATATCTAATTCGATGTAGTCGGCTTTTAATTCCGTCGTCAGATATTTGACAAAGGCATTTTTATATAAGAAAGTTTTTTTATTGGGAACATCCAGAATGATCGAATCGGCTGCATTGTATTCTACTACATCTTTAAAAAGAGGTTTCTCTGTTTTCGTACTATCCGTTTGGAGTGTATCGGATTGTACCTGTAGAGAATCCGACACAGTCGGACGGGGAGTCGAATCGGTTGCAACTCCGATATTGACTATTGCAAGTAGAGAATCCGACACAGTTGGACGGGGAGCCATTAAAGCCGAATCGGCAGCAGATAAACTGTCTCTGACCGATGCCGGACGTTTGACCGGGTGGTGGACTTCTTTAATCACCGGCCCGGGAGTTTTATCTTGAACCGTCGAATCTGGTTGTGCTGATTCTTGCTGCTTTCCCGCTGCTGTCTTTTCTTGCGTTTCGCTGGCGGCAATATCTTTCCGGGCATGTGAAGACCGTGATGCTACGGAACATGCTGCCATCATAAAAATGATGCAAATCGTAAGAAATTGAAGTATATTTGCTCTTAGTTGCAATTTATTATACTATTTTTGTGATGAATAAACGCATTCCGGTCCTTGGATTCGGTTTGCAAATGTAAGAAATATTGATTGTTAATAGCTAGCATTCTTTTTAAAAAGTTTTAAATATCATGATAATTCGATACGGACTTACCGGAATATTGTTTTGGTTACTGGTAATATTTTCCGCATATGAATCTATGGCTCAGAAAGAATCGGGAAAAATCAAATGTATTTGTATTGATGCCGGTCATGGTGGATTTGCTAATAAAGAAGGCGATCCCGGGGCAATCGGTGCCCTTACTCAGGAAAAACACCTCACTTTGGGAATTGCTTTAAAGCTTGGAAAGATGATCTCGGAACGCTATCCGGATATTCGGGTGGTGTATACCCGGACGAAAGACGTGCCTGTAGAGCTGAATAAACGGGGCAAGATCGCCAACGACTGTAAAGCCGATCTTTTTATTTCTATTCATATCAATTCCTGTAAAACTCCTTCTGTGCGGGGACTGGAGACTTATGTGCTGGGATCTACCCGAAACAAGGAAAATCTGGAAGTGGCGATGAAAGAAAACGCTGTAATCAGGCATGAAAAGGATTATGAAAAGAATTATGCCGGATTCGATCCGACAAGTCCCGAGTCTTATATTATTTTTAGTTTGATGCAGAATATCCATCAGGAAAAAAGCCTGGAACTGGCCGGTGCCGTACAAGAAGAGATGGTCAAAGCGACCAATCATAAAGACCGGGGGGTCAGACAAGCCGGTTATCTGGTACTGAAAGATGCAACAATGCCTGCCATCCTTGTCGAATCGGGTTTTATCTCTAACCGGGAAGATGAGAAATTTTTAATGTCGCAGGCCGGACAAACGAAGATCGCTACTGCTATTTTTAAAGGAATTGAAACTTATAAACGACAAGTAGAGAAAAAAAGTAGCGTGAACCGCTCCGGACAACCCGGACCGGTAGTGGCATCGGATGGAAATCAGCCCGTAAAGGCTGCAGAAGTACAAAAAACGCAAGTTGCCGAATCCGGAAAAAACGAATTGTTTTATGCTATTCAGGTGGCTTCTGTTCCTTCGAAAGTCAAAACTCCTGCAAAGCTTTGTACAGGCGAGAAGGTGGAGGAAATAAATTCCGGAGGACGCTATCGTTATTATGTGGCTAAGGATAAGGAATTAGATGTAGTGAAGAAAAAACTTTCTTCCGTAAAGCGTAAAGTGAAAGATTGTTTCATCATTGCGATATATAATAATAAAGTAATTACTGTGGCAGAAGCCAGAAAATTGGAGTCGGAAAAATAAAAAGTAGTAAGATATAAGATGTTATGGGAATGAAGGTTAAAAGAGAAGTGAAACTGGCATTAACAGCAATTGTTGCTGTTGTTATATTGATCTGGGGAATTAATTTTTTGAAAGCGAAAGCATTGTTCGACCGGAATAATGTGTTTTATGGTATTTATGACCGGGTGGATGGATTGAAAGTTTCCAGTAGTGTAATCTATCGGGGATATAGTGTCGGACAGGTCAGTGCCATACAGTTTACCGGTGAACGGTACGATAAGGTATTGGTACAGTTTACCGTGGGAAAAAAATTGCAGATATCTTCCAATACCATTGCTGCTATCCGTAGCGCCGACTTGATGGGCTCGAAAGCCATCAACCTCATCCCCGGAGATGCAACGACTTATGCCCAGAGCGGGGATACCTTGAGAACGGAATTGGAATTGGGTATCATGGAACAACTGAACAAACAATTGGAACCCTTGAAGAAGAAAGCCGAGACGGTAATGGTCTCTTTGGATACGGTATTGGTGGCTTTGCAGGAGATTTTTAGTGAAGATGCCAATGGAAATATCCGGGGGTCCTTGAAAAGTGTCAGCCGCACACTGGATAACGTAGAGCATGCTTCCGGTACTTTGAACGATTTGCTGGCCAACGAGTCCTCCCGGATTTCTAAAATTCTCGAGAATATCAATAGCATAACCGGAAACCTGGAAAACAGTAATGCGAATATAACCCGTAGCCTGGATAATATTACCGGGATCAGCGATTCGCTTAAAGCGGTTAATCTGGCTAATACCGTTCGTTATTTGAATAGTGTTTTGGCACAGACCGATTCCATTGTCATGAAGATCAACCGGGGGAAAGGTACACTAGGGGGAGTGGTGAATGACCGTGATTTGTATTATAATCTGACGGCAGTGAGTGAAAATCTCAATAAATTACTGACCGAATTCCGGCAAAATCCAAAACGCTTTGTGAATCTATCTTTGTTCGACTTTTCTTCCGGTAAATCGACCCAGGATACTTATGGGATCGTGATTGCGGAATCGGAGGAACCCTTGGCCTTGGATTCCGAATTATACCGGAAATATCCCGATTTAAGGGAAATGCGTAAAAACGGGAAATATCTTTATTTGATCCAAACTTATAAGAATTTGAAACAAGCGGAGAAAGATCTGAAAGATGTTAATAAAATCTTTAAACAATCATTTATTGTTAAAATTCAATAAAATCTTAATTTGAATCATTCTAAATAGGAGCGTTGCCGTTGTGGTGATTATTAACATAATGATGTGTATAATATGTTTATTATGTTAATATGTTGCGAGAAACTTTTCCTTTAAGCTGAAACGATTAGGTTGGGTACTCTCCTTTTTTTAACCTTTGAATGTGATAAATGGGGTATAGGTATTTTAATAAAAATAAATGATTTTGATGGAGTGTAATATATTTGTTATCAGATGGTTATATTTAATGTCTTGGTTCTTGGTTGATAAGCTTTTTTTGAATATAACCAAGTAAAATCCCATTTTTTTTATGATTTTTTTTTATGGAATTTAGCATGCTGAAAAGAGGCGGGTTGTGAAAAGTAAGAAACACCTGACTAACAATAGACTATGGAAAAGGAAGGTAAGAATATTTGGTTGAAATGTTTGTCTTTGATTCAAAAGCAAGTATTGCCTGAAAAGTTTAAGACGCTTTTTGAGCCGATACGTGCTGTTCGTTTTAAAGATGATGTACTGACAATTCAGGTTGCCAGTGCTTATGTATATGAAGTTTTGGAAGGGGAGTACATCGATATTCTGAAGAGTGCTTTGAAAGCGGTAATCGGCCCCAATGCAAAATTGGCTTATTCGGTTGTGGTGGAGAGAAGTAAACCTTCTGAGCCACTGACAACGACTTTAGCTTCTAATCCGGTAAGGAAGCCTGCAAGCAGCACGGTTTATCTGGATCAGACCGGTCACAGTACGCTGAAGAACCCGTTTGAACGGGCTTCCAATCAGATTCAGATAGATTCCCAGTTGAATCCTTCCTATACCATGGAAAGTTATATCGAAGGCAACTGTAACCGTTTGGCAAGGTCTGCCGGTATGGCTATCGCTCAGAAACCCGGAGGAACGGCTTTCAATCCTTTGTTGATCTATGGTGGTTCAGGGCTCGGAAAAACACATTTGGCACAAGCGATCGGTCTGGAAGTGAAACAGAATTTTCCGAATAAGGTCGTCTTGTACGTGTCGACCAATATCTTTCAGACTCAGTTTACAGAGGCGGTGCGTCGGAATGAAGTGAACGATTTCCTTCATTTCTATCAGTTGATCGATGTATTGATTTTGGATGATATACAAGAACTGGCCGGAAAGACCGGTACTCAAAATACTTTTTTCCATATTTTCAACCATTTGCATCAGTCCGGGAAACAGTTGATCCTGACTTGTGATAAGGCTCCGGCCGAATTGGAAGGAATGGAAGATCGTTTGCTGTCCCGTTTCCGTTGGGGATTATCGGCCGAGATCAAGGCGCCGGATTTCGATACACGTAAAGAAATCGTGTTGAACAAAGCCCGGAAAGACGGTATCGATTTTTCAGAAGAAGTGATCGAATATATCTGTAAATATGTCGATCATAATGTCCGGGAATTAGAAGGAGCGATGATTTCTTTGCTGGCTCAGTCGACTTTTAATAAGAGGGACCTGACGGTGGACGTCGTTAGAGATATCCTTGGAAAAATGGTGAAGAAACCTACGGAAGAATTGACGGTCGATAAAATCCAGGAAGTGGTTTGTGAACATTTTAATATTCCGTCGGAGCTTTTACAGACGAAAACCCGAAAACGTGAGGTGGTACAAGCCCGTCAACTGGCTATGTATTTCTGTAAAAACTATACGAAGTATTCTTTGTCGTATATCGGTAGCCAAATCGGTAAAAAAGATCATGCTACGGTCTTATACGCCTGCAAAGCGGTCACCGACCTGATCGAAACTGACCGGAATTTTAAGATCCAGGTGGAGGAGATTCAACGGAAATTGTATTGCCGGAATTAAAGCGGCATTGTTACTGAAGCCGCATTGTTCCAACCGGAATAGAAGAAGATTCGGTAAACTGAATGTTTAACTGCTGAGGTGCCCGATTGGAACGGAAAGTTTTTTAATTACTCTTCTTTGGAGGCAGTAATTGAGTCCTTTTTTGTAATTGGAATGGAAGATCTGTACCGAACCGTCGAAGTAGTAGCCGAAGGCTTATATAAAGAAAAAGGAAGTAAGTTTCTGGCCTTTGTTTACCCTGTGGCTACCGAAGAACAAATTCGGGAAATTATTGCCGGGATAAAAGAAAAGTATTACGATGCCCGGCATCATTGTTATGCCTGGCGCTTAGGAGCTGCTAAGACCCATTTCCGGATGAATGATGACGGAGAGCCTTCCTCTACAGCCGGCAAGCCGATATTCGGACAGATTCAATCTTTCGACCTGACCAATGTACTGATTGTTGTCGTGCGCTATTTCGGGGGAACCAAGCTGGGGGTATCGGGGTTGATCAATGCCTATCGTGAAGCTGCTGCCGATGCCATCCGGAATGCCGTCATCGTCGAAAAAACCGTAGATGAAATTTTGCGGATTCGGTTCAGTTACCTAGTCCTGAACGATGTCATGAAGGTGATCAAGGAGGAAAATCCCGAAGTCCTGGAACGCAACTTTGAATTATCCTGCGAAATGTTGTTGGCGATCCGCCGAAAAGAACTCCCGAAACTAATAAAACGTTTGGAGAAAATCGATTCTTTAAGTATTATCGAAGAGTAATATTTTTTTAGAAAAAAAAGCCATAAAAAATTTGCAAACTCCGATTTCCTCCCTATCTTTGCACCCGCGTTCTGAAAGAAACGACGATTCAGTAGCTCAGCCGGTAGAGCACAACACTTTTAATGTTGGGGTCCTGGGTTCGAATCCCAGCTGGATCACTCTAAGAAAAGCCAAAAGGCAGCAAAAAACGGACAACTCCTTCAATATTAAGGTATTGTAGGAGTTTTTCTTTTGATGGTATTCCTGTCAAAAGACTAAAAATAGCCACATAATACCCCTAATTTGTGGCTAATTTATGGCTATGTTTTAAGATTTAAAAAATGGCCACGTAATTACATGGAATGGCTGTTATCTGACCGATCTTGTCATGTACATAGACTATCTCATTTACAATACAATATTTAAGTTTGTTGTTAAAAATGAGATTATGAAAAGTACCTTTTCTTTATCGTTTTTTCTTAAACGAACTGTCCGCAATAAAAACGGAGAAATGCCGATTATCGGTCGTATTACTGTAAATGGGAATGCGGTGGAGTTTCGCCCTCATTTATCAATCAAATCTGAATTATGGAGTGTGGCGAAAGGGAAAGCAATAGGACGAAGTGCAGAAATTGTACAGTTAAATACAATGCTTAATTCAATACGTAAAGTTATATCAGCACATTATCAGACTTTATCTGCAGAAGATGGCTATGTGACAGCCGAAAAAATAAGGGAAGCTTACTTAGGACAGGATGAAAGGACTTTGAAAAGAGTAGCCGAAGAAAAAAGGGGGAAAACGACATTGATAGACTTTTTTGGAAAATTCAATGCTGAATATAAATTAAAAGTCGATGCAAAATTAGTAACTAAAAGAACTTATTCCCGTTATGTGCTTACTAAAGAGCGGTTAATTGATTTTATGAAGCAAAAATATAAAGTGGAGGATATTCCTTTATGTAAGATTAACATATTTTTTATAGAGGGCTTCTATCTGTATCTTCGTAAGGAGCATGAGTGTACTAACAATACATCAATGAAATTTATTCAGCGATTAAGTAAAGTCGTGGCTTCTGCAAGGGATTCTGGGATTATTCAAAATGATCCTTTCTATAAGTTTAAATTTCATTTTGATGAAGTGGATCGAGGGTATCTGACACAGGAAGAACTGGATATTATTGCAAATAAAGTATTTGTTTCTAAAAGACTGAGTCAAGTCAGAGATATATTTGTATTCAGTTGTTACACCGGATTATCTTTTGTCGATATAGATAATTTGAGAGAAGAACATATTCAGCGTTCCTTTGACGGGAATATATGGATTAAAACAAAACGACAGAAAACTCTTGTTAATTCTAATGTTCCCTTATTAGACGTACCCAAAGCAATACTGGAAAAATACAAAAATAGGCAACCAAACGGGAAATTACTTCCTGTTATCAGTAATCAGAAAATGAATGAGTATCTTGATGAAATAGCAACGCTTTGTAATATTGATAAACATATAACTTTTCATCTTGCGCGACACAACAAAATCTTTTATTGATTGAGTATCAGTGAATTAAGAACTACAAAGAATGTAACTGCTAACGATTTAGAAACGAGCTATATTCTTTTTCTTTCACAACCTTGCAATATACAAAGAACGCTTTGAATACAGGTGCAAAGGTAAATCTAATTTTTGAAAAATACGCATTATTGTATTCTTTTTGTTGTTTTTTAAGAATTACAATTGAGTAATAGTTTTCAGAATCTATCAATCAATTCAAAGCACCATCCAAATATGATTTATAATCATACAATTGCGAAATATCCTTAAATATTAGTCATTTTTAATAGGATTTCAACAGAAAAGTGCTATTTTTGTACATTGATAAATGATAGACCGAAAAAATACAGATGACAATATGGCAAACAAAGATTTAAATCGGCTAAAGCTATTACTTGTAGAAAAGAAGAAAACAGGCAAATGGCTTGCCGAACAACTTGGTAAGGACCAAACCACTATATCAAAGTGGTGTACCAATTGCAATCAGCCTGATGTTGAGAGCTTGATAAAAATATCTCGATTATTACAGGTCGAACTTTCGGATATTATTATAGTAGATAACCCCGAAGTAAAAATATAATGGCAGAGGAAAAGAACATAACAGTAAACAATGATGAACTGGTCGCAAATTGTGACCAGTTATCTTCTGTTGAAAATAGAATATTGACAATCCGTGGTGTCCAAGTTATCTTGGACAGAGACCTTGCCGACCTATATGGTGTGGAAACAAAGGTCTTAAACCAAAGTGTCAAGCGTAATATAGAACGCTTTCCTGAGCATTTCAGATTTCAGTTAAGCAAACATGAAATGGACGAACTGGTCACAAATTGTGACCGGTTCAAAAATCTCAAGCATTCTACGGTCTGCCCATTTGCATTTACAGAACAGGGTGTTGCCATGTTAGCCTCTGTTTTGAGAAGCGAAACTGCGATTCGTGTCAGCATCCGTATCATGGATGCTTTTGTGTCAATGCGCCATTTCTTAATAAACAATGCTGATGTATTCAGAAGATTGTCAACCATCGAATATCATCAGCTTGAAATGATGCAACATCAACAAGAATCAGACAAACGCATAGATGAAGTGTTCCGCAGGCTTGATGAAGGAAGTGTTCAGCCAAAGCAAGGAATATTCTATGATGGGCAAGTATATGATGCCTATACGTTTGTTTCAGACTTGGTAAAGAGTGCCAAAAGAAGCATTGTTCTGATAGACAATTATGTAGACGAAACCGTTCTTACTTTGCTGGACAAAAGAGACAATGGTATAACTGCTGACATATATACCCAACAGATTAACCAGCAATTGCGTCTTGATATCAACAGACACAACAGCCAATATCCACCTATTAATGTAAGTGTGTTCCGCAGGTCACACGACAGATTTTTGTGTATAGATGATGTCGTGTACCATATCGGTGCATCCATTAAGGACTTGGGCAAGAAATGGTTTGCCTTTGCCAAGATGGAAGTATTAACACCAACCGAATTGGTGGCAAAAATCAATGAATAACAATTGCTTCGTTAATGGAAAAGCCACGCGACTTTGACCCTTTTGGCCACGCAGGATTGTCCCCTTTGGTTACAATATGATTGCCCCTTTTGGCCAAAATCGCATTGACCACTTAGTTTACCTATTGTCATAGATTTTTTTGTGTAGATTTGAGTACCCGAGTCCTGGTGTAACGGGGACGATAATAAAATCTATACAAATGGATAAACGAATCAAAAACATTTTAAGATGTTATGCGGTCGGCATGGGAATCAAGGAAACGGCGTCCACGTTTCATACTTCCCGTAATACTGTCCGCAAGTATGTCCGCTTGTTCCTTTCAAGCGGCAAGAGCATTGAACAGCTTCTTTCCCTACCCGATGGGCAGTTGGATGAACTGTTCGGCTGTACGGAGTCCCGGCATCGGGAACCTTCTTCCAGAAGGATCGAAC
This sequence comes from Odoribacter sp., assembly GCF_985060555.1. Taxonomy (NCBI): domain Bacteria; kingdom Pseudomonadati; phylum Bacteroidota; class Bacteroidia; order Bacteroidales; family Odoribacteraceae; genus Odoribacter; species Odoribacter sp. The sequence continues at coordinate 15,886 of NZ_CFKYFN010000038.1, forward strand.
TGGATGCCTTGCTTCCCGGATATGTATCCCGCCTGTCACGCAAAGGCATGAGTGTCCGAAAACTGTTCAAGGAATACCATGCCGAATATCCGGACGGTTTCCGGTTGTCTTCCTTCAAACGGGCTGTCCGTCAGTACAAGTTTCACATCAAGGTCGTCGGTCATGTCGAGCACTATGCCGCAGACCAGATGTATATTGACTTTGCCGGTGATAGGCTTGAAGTCGTTGATGAAATGACAGGTGAGACGAAAAAGGCCGAGGTGTTCGTCGCCATTCTTCCGTTCAGCCATTATACCTACTGCGAGGCCGTATGGTCCCAACGCAAGGAAGACCTGATAAAGGCATGCGAGAATGCCATGCAATATTTTGAAGGCGTTCCTGCGGCTATCGTCCCCGACAATTTGAAGGCGGCCGTTACACGCAGCGACCGCAACGAGCCTGCCATCAATGATGATTTCGCCGCTTTTGCCGAACATTACGGCTGTGCGGTCTATCCTGCCCGTGTACGCCACCCCAAGGACAAGGCCTTGGTTGAAAATGCCGTAAAGCTCCTTTACCGTTCCATTTACCTTGATATGGAGGGAATGACATTCTCCAGCCTGGAGGATCTCAATACCGCTATCCGTATCTCCCTGCTTGATTTCAATGAAAAGGTGATGGCCGGACGGGAGATGTCACGCAAGAAAATGTTCCTTCAGGGAGAGAAGGACTATCTTCGACCGCTTCCCGTGAAACGTTACGTGGTGAAAGAAAGGAAGCTAATGACTGTCGGGAATAACTCTTACGTCTCGTTGTTCAAACACCATTACAGCGTTCCAAAGGAGTATGTAGGCAGGCGCATGACGATTCTCTATGATGCCGACACGGTGGAAATCTACTGTGGCATGAGCCTTGTCGCCACCCATGACCGCTGTGACATTCCTTACGCTTATTCCTGGAAAAAGGAGCACAACCTGCCGGGACACTATGGTCCCTATGACAAGGACTTGGAGGAACTCTTCCGGCGTGCCTCGGAAATAGACAATATTGTATTGAACTATCTACGGGAAGTGGAGCGTGCCATGCAATATCCACCCAAAGCGTTCAGGTCATGCCGTGGCATCCTGACCCTGGAGAAAAAATACGGTCGTGACCGTCTGGTTGCGGCTTGTGCATGTGCGGACCAGAAGTTGCAATACGGATATCAGGCCTTGCGCGAGGTGCTTGAACTGGGAGAAGATGCGGATTTCCTTCCCGATGAGGACGGGAAAGTACAGCCCAACGTGACTTCCCCGGCTCCATTGACCCACAAAAATATACGTGGACGTGAATATTACAGAAAGGACAAACAATAAAACTCATATTTATGGAAGTAAACAATAAAACAGCTCCCGTAACGGGACAACAAGACCAGAATACCATATCACTGGATTTAATGAACCGCATGAAATTGCATGGTATGGCAGAGGCTTTCAGGGAAAGTCTTGCCGGTACCACTCCGCAATCCATGACTGCGGACACGTTCCTGTCCATGCTCCTTGCACGCGAATGGGACTATCGTGCACAGGCTGCCATTGCACGGCTTACCAAGAATGCGGCATTCCGCTACAAGGCCTATATTGAACAGATTGACTATGCCACGAACCGGGGGCTGGAGCGCAACCAGATGGAACGTCTCGCCACCCTTGATTTTGTGCATAAGGCACAGAACCTTTTCATTACCGGTTCTTCAGGAACGGGGAAAAGCTATCTGGCCTGTGCCCTCGGCCACGAAGCATGCAAAAGGGGATTCCGGACCTTCTATGCCAATGCCCCGAAACTGCTCGGTGCGCTGAAAGTCGCCAAAGTCAAAGGTACACTTGAAACGGAACTCAAGAAGATTGAGCGCTGCCAACTACTCATCCTTGACGACCTGTTCATCGTACCGCTTGACGCAAAGGAGCGTCCCATACTGCTTGAAATCATCGAGGACAGGCATGAACGGAAATCCATCATCATCACATCGCAGTACCCATCCTCCAATTGGTATGACATGGTAGGTGACCCGACAATAGCCGATGCAATCCTTGATCGTATCATACATACAGCTCATACCATAGAGCTATATGGTGAAAGTATGCGAAAGTTAAGGTCTAAGAAAAACGAGAAATTTTAAAAGGGTAAAATAAAATTGACCCCCAACACCAGGACTTTAAAGGGTCAATCATATTGTAGCCAAAGGTGGGCAAATCCTGCGTGGCCAAAAGGGTCAAAGTCGCGTGGCTTTTCCATCTTGCAACACTCGCATTGTATTTTCTGTATGACACGTATATTACCGATCCGTTTCATCAAATCAATCCTTAACGGTAAAGGCAAATGTCCCAGACTGCTTTGATCGACCCACTCTTTTAATCTTTCTATTCTATCTGTTATTGTGTCTTCATCAGGATGGAGTTTCGGGAAGGTGTATTCCCGTTTGGATTTGGGGAGTCCTGCGTATAGCCGGCTATAATCAATGTAGGTGTGAGGAGAATAACGGTCGTGAAAAATCGGCAGCCGGAAGTCCGATGCTTTTATATAGGCGTTCCCGTTTCCGTCCAGGCTTATCCCAGGTTCTTGAGATAGCATCGGGGCAATGACCGGATTATCAGCATATGCTATCCGTATATATTGCTCACCATCCTTTTTTTCTTCGTACAGGACGATACTTCCATGCTGTCTATGTACCTTGTCCATATCTCTGGCAGTTAAATTATGCGCCAAAGATAAACAACATATTAAAATTTGAACGATTGTTCAGAAAAAAATATCTTTTAAATATTACTAAAAGGAATCAGGCTTTCAGTAGCGAATATAAACTATCAAATTTGTCCTTCAATTCTTCTACGTCCAGACCGTTCAGGAACGATTGCTCATAGGACATGCCCAAGAACACCTGACGGAACAGTGAGGCGGTTTTTTTCACGTCCGTATCTTGCTTTATTTCACCGTTATTCTTGGCTTTTTGTATTACCTTGCACCATAACTCATGCTCCTTTTGGAAGGTATTTTCCATTTTTTCACGGACTCCGGGGTAGTACATCCTCACTTGAGAAAGGAAATGGAAGTAGTAGAAGTTAGGACAGCAGTCATTGTTATCCACGTTGCATTCCACCAGTTTGACAATACGGTTCATGGCTGTTCTTACTCCTGCCACATACTGGTCGATAAATTCCGCAAGTGTTTCTGCCGGTTCTGCGAACTTATTGGACGGCGTCTGCATTTGTATGGCATACTTGTCTGCCACCGCCATGAACAGGTCGAGTTTGTGGGGAAAATAATACACCACCCCTGTCTTTACCACTCCGCAGGCTTTCGCCAGCGTGCTGATACTCGCCTTTTCGTAATTCATCTTCAGAAACACCTTAAATGCTTTATCTATCACTTCTTCTCGGTTGGTAATCATATCGGGTTGTATTTTTTTATGTTTTTTTGCGAAGATACGCTTTTTATTTTGAAGTTTTTGTATCGGGATGCTATTCTTTCTTGCCGGTAAGCCACTTCACGCCATCTTCTAGCCACTCGTTCCCTATTCTTTCCTTTCCCTTTGCGCCATAGCCTTTTACCTCTATTTCCGTGCCACAATTAACCTGATTACATCACAATTCCCCACACGGCTGAAAGAGGAAGATCTTACAGGAGAGTTGCAGGTATCACTGGCACAGGGTAAGGCGACCTGCATCAAGGGCATGACCGACAACGAGGGGAACTTGTTCAGTGCTTTCGTCCGTGCCGGCTACAAGCGGGCGAAGTTTGATTTTTTCAAATGGGATCTGGACAAGAACAAAAAGCTGGATCAGTCGCAGCAGGCGCCCGTCTGTCAGGAAGGCACAAGGCAGGCAAACACCGTCAGCCGGAATCACCCGGTACAGAAAGCCGATAAAAAAGGAGTATCCATTTGACCATTCACATGAATAATATGATTTCGGCGAACTCTTTCGGTCCCTTATAGCTAAGCCCATACAGTCTGCCTGCCAGTTCAAAGCAATCTCCCGAATAATCCTTATTCCCGAAATCCTTCATTTTAATAATGTTCCCCTAAATGTGTATTTGCCTTATCGCTTCAGAATCGGAAACTTTGTTGTCAATGAAATAAGGATAACGCTATCCTTTGCATTTTTTGCAACATGGAATGCCGCCTTTTTTCCTGCCGGATTATTTCTGTTAGTTTTTTATCGGCAGAAAACAACTTTTCATGACGAATGAAAAGAATATAGCTTTTGGGACAAAAGTACTCATCATTTCTGCTATTTCTTTTGCTCCTTTATACACCTTAAAGGAACTGGTCATGGAAAATGACCCAATCGTGCAGCAAACTGTGGGAACGGCATTCGATATGTGGCAGAAGCTGGCTTTTACTTTGGTTTTAGTGGCTTCGTTTATTCTGCTTTATCAACATAAAAATTTCAGCAAAGCAGTCGCCGGTTTGCGTTTTTATGGTAAAATGAGCCTGACCAATTACATCTCTCAATCCATAATAGGTGCTTTCATTTATTTCCCTATAGGTCTGAATCTTGCCCCTTATTGCGGATATACCCTTAGTTTATCGGTCGGCTTTTTGATATTTCTGTTACAACTGAAATTTTGTAAATGGTGGCTGGCCAGGCATAAACAAGGTCCGTTGGAATATATCTGGCATAAATGTACCTGGATAGGAACGGGTAAATAGCCGAAGACTATAAACAATCCTCCGGCATGATTTTCTGCCGGAGGATTGTTGTTTGGGGGTACTTTAATCGAACTGTAAGATGACGTCTGTCTTTTCGCTGCAGAATGAAAGCCTGTTTTTAAGAAATAATCCGTTTTCTCTGGGCCTGAACTGTGAGGAGGATATGACGAAACAGGATCCGGTCCGCATTGTTTCAGGGAAATGAAGCAGCTGCGGGTTCCTTTAGCTGTGATGCGATAGTTCCGTCTGAATCAAAAGCGACTGACTTTACCATGTACTTATTTTTTGTTGATCTCACGGATTACCCGGCAAGGATTACCTACTGCCAGACTATCGGCCGGAATATTTTTGGTTACGACACTTCCGGCTCCGATTACACACCCTTTGCCGATAGTCACTCCGGGTAATATGATCACACCGCCACCGATCCAACAACCGTCTTCGATAGTCACAGGAAGTGCATAAGTACGGCAGAAATAGGCAGCTTGATCCGGAGTCCAACCGGGAGTGAGCCGTTCGGACAACTCGATAGGATGGGTTGCTGTATAGATTTGTACATTGGAAGCGATTAAAACATGGCTACCTATGGTGATTTTATTACAATCGATAAAAGAACAGTTCATATTGACAGATACATTGTCGCCGATATGAATATTACAACCATAATCACATAGGAACGGAGTACCGACAGATACGTTGTTACCGATACTGCCGAACATTTCTTTCAAGACTTCCTGTTTTGTTTTTTTCTCTTCGTAAGGCAGTGCATTATAGCGTGCCAACAATTGGCGGGTTTTCCCTTTTTGTGTGATAAAAATAGGATCATGACAGTCGTACCACTCACCGGCCATACATTTGTCTAATTCTGTTTTCATGTGAATCGATGATTTATTTCAGATTATAATAGACAAATGTATGGGAAATATCTTGCTTCATTTTTGATATAGATCAAAAAGATAGATGGCCGGCAGAAACGGCCGGGTCTCCAATCCCGGATACTGAAGACGGACAAATACAGAAATAATGCTGCTTTTTCAGCGATAAAAGTTCCGATAACTTAAAGATTTTTATTTACAGACGTCGATCCATTGGATAGCCAGGGCGTATCGGAATAATTCGTCACAATGCAATTCGATGGCTGAATTGCTACTGCCGCAGGCCGGAAAAACGGTGTCGAATCTTTGCAGGGAAATATCCAGGTAAGTTCGTACGCCTTCAGGATTAGCGAAGGGGCAGACGCCTCCGATGGCATGGCCTGTCGATTCTGCCACTTTCTCAGGACTTAACATTCTGGCTTTCATTTTGAAGAAATGTCTGAATTTACTGTTATCGATTTTTGCGTCTCCGGCAGTGACGATCAGGATACAATGATTTTCGTCTTCGCCTTGGAAAGAGAGGGTTTTAGCTATACGTGCCGGTTCGACGGACAATGCCTGTGCGGCTAATTCGACGGTTGCACTGGACACTGGAAATTCCATGACTTCTTTTTCACGACCCAGGGTGGCAAAATAAGCTTTGACTTTTTCTATTGACATGATTTTATTTTTTTCGATCGTTATACGTGCTGATCGGTTGTTTTCGGAAAGCAAAATTAAAGAAATAGAAGATGGAATGAAACGAAGAGATTGTTTTTTACTTACCATATTGCTGCTGACAACAGTGAATCTGAAAATTTCTACTTTATGCAATATAGGTCAATTTTACTATCTTTGTGATTTCGATCGTAGGGCGTTATTATGAAGAGATATGGTGCCGATAGAGATAAAGAGATCCAGAGACTACTGCAAGAAATGCCGGAGGAAGGGTTTCGTCTGCTGTTCGATGTGTATCATATGCAATTGTGTGTGTATGTCGTACAGTTGACCGATTCTTTCCAATTGGCCGAGGATATTGTTCAGGATTTCTTTGTCGCTTTCTGGGAAAGAAAATATTATCGCGCCATTACCGGCAATTTTCGTAGTTATCTGTATACTTCCGTACATAATGCAGCATTGGCTGTTTTGAAGAAGAAGAAGCTGGTGCCGATGGAATTACTGACAGGAGTCCCGGTGGAGATTCCACAGGAGGCTGTCCTGGAAAGGGAAGAACTGGAACGGCAGGAAAAAGAATTGATGCTGAAATTGGAGAAATTACCGAAGCAAGAAATAGCTGCCATCAAAGCGGTTATCCTGGAAAATAAAAAATGTGTGGAAGCTGCTTTGGAACTCGGTATGTCGGTAAATACCTTAAAGACACATTTAGCCCGGGCGTTGAAAAAATTGAGAAAAGATTATCATCTCTCCTTTTTATTTTATTCGTTTTAATAAAAATTAACATTTTACTTGTCATTCATTCAACTACTTTTTCACTCTACAATATAAAAAGAGTGAATAATGACTAATGAAAAACAACAAAATAGAAAAACTTTCATCGATTGTTACCGGATCGGACGTTCGTTGGAATATATGGATCGTTATGACCAGGAACAGGCGTGGAAAAAATTGAATTCCGCCATACAAAGAAAACGCCTGCATCGCCGGATCTCTTATATGTCCTCTGTCGCGGCTATGGTTGCCATTGCTTTTACTTCATTTTATTTGTGGCATGGTGAAGATCAGGCTCCGGCAGAGAAGTTGGCCGATGCTCAGGAGACCGTTGGACAGAGTGGGCGTCCCGGTGTTATCCTGTCGCTGTCTGATGGCCGCCGGATCGATCTTTCTGCCCGGGAAGGTAAGATCGGGGCAGGAGAAGAGGTGGTGAATCATCCGGAAAACAAACAATTGTTCTATGCTGCGGATCAGGGCGGGGAGAAGATCAGCCGGATGAACCGGCTGGATATTCCTCAGGGAGCTGAATATCATTTGGTGTTGTCCGACGGGACACGGGTGTGGATGAATGCCCGCTCGCGTTTGGTTTATCCGGTGGCTTTCGGCGATACCCGGGAGGTAGAACTGGAAGGGGAGGCCTATTTCGAAGTGACCCGGGATGAAAACCGTCCTTTTATTGTACATGCCGGTCAGGTTGCTGTCAAAGTGTTGGGAACAGAGTTTAATGTAAATACCTGCCGGAAGCAAAAGGTACAGACAGTGTTGGTAAAAGGAAGCGTACAGGTGGAGAACGGCGGAAAACGGGAGGTGGTGTTACGACCGGGCGAGCTGGCGGAAACCGTGGGGACACAGATCCGGGTCACTCAGGTGAATGTACGCAAATATACGGCCTGGCGTGAGGGAGTATTTTATTTCGAAGAGGCTGAGTTGGAGGAAATTATGACGGAATTGGCCGACTGGTATTGTGTACAGGCTGTTTTTACCGATCAGACGGTCCGGACGCGTAAATTCAGCGGAGTACTGGAGCGGAGCGAGACCATAGAAAACGTGTTGAAAAAGATAGAACGTACCACCAGTGTACATTTTACTATCCAACAAGGTATTATTCAAGTGAAATAACAAAAGAAACCGGAAAAGGGCTGCCACCCTCTTCCGGCGGAGATCAAACTATCATAGCAAATAATAGTATTAACCAATTCACAAATTTATGAAAAAAAAAGAAATTGTACGATTTCCCAGGTCCGGGAAATTAAGGCAAATCGGAAGGATGATGAAATTAATGGTTTTATTTATGATTTTGGGGTGTGTGAGTGTATCGGCCAGGTCGGTTGCACAAAACCAACGGGTGTCCCTGAACTTGCGGAATTGTACGGTGATGCAGTTGTTTGAAGAAATTCAGCAACAGACCCGTTTGTTTTTCTTTTACGATCAGAAGCATTTTCAGGGACAAAATGTTTTGACGGTTCGGGCCGACGATGAAGAGGTCGGTGGATTGCTGAAACGTTTGTTTGCCGATAAGAATGTAGAATTTGTTTTTGAAGACCAGACCGTTATCGTGCGTCCGGCAGTTAGCCGGAAGCAAGTGAATGGAAAAGTGGTAAAGGGGGTCGTCAGAGATGCTGCCGGCCATGTACTTCCCGGAGTAACGGTAGTATTGAAAGGGACGACGCTGGGAACTTCTACGGACATCGACGGTAAATATACCCTGACGTTACCCGAAGGTGAACACGTTCTGGTTTTCTCGATGATCGGTATGAAAATGCAGGAGTTTCCTTTGGGCACACGTACCGAACTGGACGTTACCCTGCAGGAAGAGGTGGCAGAGATGGAGGAAGTAGTGGTGACCGGTATTTTCAAGAAAGCGAAAGAGAGTTATACCGGAGCTGTTTCATCGATCGATAAGGAGCAATTGAAAATCTATAAAGGCCAGAATCTGCTTCAGACACTGAAAAATATAGATGTGTCCATTAATCTGGCTGTGGATAATATTAACGGTAGCAATCCCAACCGGATGCCGCAAGTGAATATCCGGGGTAATTCTTCTCTGCCTATGAGTGTACAGGAGTATAACGAAAGCCTGAGCAATGAGGTGAATACCCCGTTGATCATCCTGGATGGCTTTGAAATAGCATTGGAGCGTTTGATGGACTATAACGACGAGGAAATCGAATCGATCAATATCCTGAAAGATGCTGCTGCTACGGCGATATACGGTTCGCGGGGTTCTAACGGAGTGATTGTGGTGACGACAAAGCAACCGGAAGCCGGTAAATTGCGCGTTAATGCAGAAATAGGGATCGATATCGAAGCTCCTGACCTGACCTCTTACGATTTGTTGAATGCGGCTGAAAAATTGCAGTTGGAGTGGGATCTCGGATTGTATAAGAATGAAAGCCTGCCGAGTAATGATGTATGGTATAAAGAGGCTTATGCCAAACGGAAAAGGGCAATTGCCTCCGGCACAGATACCGATTGGTTGAGTAAACCGTTGCACACAGGGGTCGGTTCGCATTATAATTTACGTATGGAGGGTGGAAGCGACGAATTCCGCTGGAGTGCCAGTGTGGGCTATAAAAATACACAGGGAGCCATGCGGGATTCCGAGCGTAAAAGTCTGAACACCTCTCTGACCTTAATGTATAAAGTGAAAAATTTCACCTTTAAAAATCAGGCTTCTTACGGGACAACCAAAAGTAAAGAGAGTAAATACGGTACGTTCAGTGATTATGTAAAACAACAACCCTATAATGCTCCGTATGATGAGAATGGAAAACTGGTGCGGATGTTCGACGGTTTTCATGCTCATTACCAAGGATATCAAAATCCGTTGTACGATGCCACCCTGAACAGTTTCGATAAGAGTAGTTACCGTACGCTGACGGATAATTTCGCCATAGAATGGAATCCGTTCGAAGGCTTGACCTTACGCGGACAAGTCGGGATTACGGCTACGGACAATACGTCTGATCGGTTTTTGCCCGCAGAACATTCCACTTTCACCGACGATTCGCAATATGAAACCGACGAGGGATTCCTGCGCCGGGGAACTTATGATTATACCACCGGACGTACGAATGAATATACCGGGAATATAACGCTTTCGTATACCAGGACTTTTGCCGATAAACATCAGGTGTATGTCGGTTTGGATTATTCGCTGAATGAATCCGAGGGGTATAATTATGCCATCGCTGCCGAAGGTTTTACGAATGAGGATATCCATTTTCTGGCCAGTGCCCGGCAATATGCCAAAGACGAAGGTCCCGGCGGATCCAAATCCAAAAGCCGTCGGTTGGGATTGACAGCCAATGTCAATTATATCTATGATAACCGTTATTTCGTGGATTTTTCGTATCGGGTGGATGGGAAATCCGATTTCGGTTCGAAAAAGAGATATGCTCCTTTCTGGAGTACCGGTATCGGCTGGAACCTGCACAATGAAAAATTCCTGAAGGGTAGTTTTGCAAATATTCTGCGGTTGAAAGCTTCTTACGGACAGACCGGTACACAGCAGGGATCCGACGGTGCCAATACGTTGTATAAATATATTACGGACAACCGGTATATGTATTGGACCGGAGCGGAATTGCAGGGATTGGGTAATCCTTATCTGACCTGGCAGAAAACCGATGAATTCAACTTCGGGGTGGAATTCGGATTGTGGAAAGGACGTATGAAGGGGGAATTCAACGTTTATACCAAGAAAACCTCTAATTTGCTTTCCAATATGGATCTGCCGCATTCCAACGGTTTTGCTTCCTACGTCGACAATGTCGGAGAAGTGAAAAACAACGGTTGGGAAGCCTCTGCCAGTGTTTATGTTATCCGGAATGCTGAGCGGGATATCAACTGGATTATCGGTGGTCAGCTGACTTACAATAAGAATTATGTTTCGAAGTTGTCGGAAGCCATTAAAGCCCAGAACGAGGCTTATCTGAAAGAGGATGTAGATGTCGCCAATCTGTTTTATGAAGGACGTCCGCAAAACGGTATTTATGTCGTTCGTTCTCTGGGAATCGATCCGGCCAACGGACAGGAGATTTTTTTGGATAAAGACGGTAACCGGACGGATATCTGGAAGGCTTCCGATAAGGTTTATGTCGGTCAGGCAGATCCCAGGTACCGGGGTATTGCCAATACGATGTTTATGTGGAAAGGATTGACGGTAAATGTATCGGCTTCCTTCTATTGGGGTGGGAAGAGGTACAATTCGACGATTATCGACCGGGTAGAAGTCGGGCGTACCACCTTGATGGCACAGAATGTGGATGCCCGGGCTCTGTACGACCGCTGGCAGAAACCGGGGGATATCGTTCCATTCAGGAAATACGACGATAGTTCGACCCGTGCCACTTCCCGCTTTGTCATGGACGATAAGGTGTTCGAGATTCAGTCTGTCGGGCTTCAGTATAAATGGGATTCTGCGTGGGTAAAGAAATACATGCGGGCGACATCGGTGACCTTCGGTGTGAATATGTCCGATTTGTGGCATTTCTCGACAATCAAGATGGAACGGGGTACCAGTTATCCTTTTGCCCGGAATATTCAGGGAAGTATAAAATTTTTATTTTAACGACAGGATAAATAACGATAGATATGAAAATATATAAATTTATAGGATTTATAGCCCTGTTGGGGTGGTCGGCCGTTTCTTGCAACGACTGGCTGGATGTGCGTCCCGATACGGAACAGAAAGAAGAAGATCAGTTTTCGACCTACAAAGGTTTTCGGGATGCTCTCACCGGATGCTATATGGCTTTGGCTAACGAAGATGTGTATGGTTGCCGTTTGACGATGAGTTGTACGGAAGCTTTGGCCGGATTGTGGCATATGCCGGATGAACCCTCGTCTACCAGCGATCGGTATCAGGATTATCACCTGATGTTGCACGAATACGACAATGACGGAGCACGGCAGGCTGTCCAGGCTATTTATTCCAAGCTTTATAATATCATTGTTCAGGCCAATCTGGTTATCAAACATGCAGAAGATAATGCAGCCGCTTTCCCCGACGAAGCAACCCGTTCGGTAATCCTCGGTGAAGCCTATGCTATCCGTGCCTATTGTCAGTTGGATGTTTTACGTTTGTTCGGTGAAGTCCCCGGGGGACAAGGAACAAAAGTAAGCTTGCCTTATTCCGAAGTGACGGCCTTCGACGAGAGAGCCACCCGCTATGATTTCACCGGATATAGCGAAAAATTGATCGCCGACCTTGATAAAGCTGAAAAGCTGCTCAAAGACAATGATCCGATTTTCGGATATACTTTTGAAGAATTGAATGCACCTTCGTCGGTGGAGATTGAAGATACCTATATGTGTTACCGGCAGTCCCGTCTGAACTATTGGGCTGTAAAGGCTTTGCAGTCCCGGATGTATCTTTATCTGGGGAAAGCCGATCCGAAATATCTGGCAATGGCTTACGATGCAGCGAAGGCGGTCATCGATGCCAAAGACCGGGATGGAAATCCGGTGATGACACTGAGCGGTAGCAGTGATCGTGAAACCAACGGTTATAAGGCCTGCCCGAACGAGTGTCTTTTTTATCTGAGTAAATATAATGTGAAAGATGTTGCTTCGATTCTGATCGGCGGGGCTGATGTACAAACCGGAGTAAACTATCTCTATATTACGCCCGAACGTCTGACCCGGCTTTTTGAGGGAGTTCCGACGGATTCGGACAACCGTTATGCATTCATGTGGAACAAAAATGCCAAATCTTCAACTTCGAAGAAGAATGTAACTATTCTGAAATATTATTTTGCCGATGATGTGGAGAATAAAGCGTTGTATTATCAGATTATACCCATGCTCCGGATGTCCGAGATGTATTTGATTGCGGTGGAGACAACACCTTCGCTCAGTGAGGCCAATGCTTTGTATAAAGATTATATGTTGGAATGCGGTGTCGCTTTGGATAAAGATGTATTTGACGGTTTAAACGATCGTTCCGGTGAGCTGATGGCTGAATACCGGCGGGAGTTTTTTGCCGAAGGACAGTTGTTTTATACCTACAAGCGAAATCAGGTCAAGGATATACTGTGGTTGGAGACTCAGGAAATGACGGAGGATGATTATATCTTGTGGAATTGTGTAAATACGGAATTTAATCCTTAATTTTTTTAAACGAATAGCGATGAAACGATTGAATATATGGTTATGCAGCATGTTGTTGTTGTGTATTACTGCCTGTGAAAAAGATTTACCGGTGTTTGAAGATCCGGATTGTTTGTTGAATTTTAATTATGGTAGCCAGCTCAGTACGGAAGAGGTCACTGAGATGATGCGAAACGGGAGCCATTCTTTCAAACTGAAAACACCGGAAGGACAATTGAGCGATACGGTATGGTTAGATGTGGATATTATGGGAAAACTTTCAGCGGAAGACCGTCCGCTGGCCTTGCAGCAAGTGATGGTGGAAGGAACGAAGAATGCCGTTGCAGGTACGCATTATATAGCATTTGACGATTCGGTACTGGCGGAGTTCTATGTTGTTCCTGCCCATTCGGCAACCGCTCATATTCCGGTGATCCTGAAACGTGATCCTTCTTTGGCAGAAGGGAATGTCGTTTTGCGAATCACTTTTAGAGAAAATGCAAATTTCAAAACAGGCTATCCGGAATTTTCTACTTATACGCTGACGGTTTCCGACCGTCTGTCTAAACCGAATGCCTGGGATTTGGCGTCTTTGGATTATTATTTCGGAGAATATGGGGAGAAAAAGCATGAATTGATGATGAAATGGACGGAAAAAAGTTGGGATGACGAATATATCAACAGTCTTTTCGCAGATATATACGGATTCGGAACTTTATCACCGAAAGATCCCAACTACATTAAGTGGCTGGCCGGGTGGTTTGCCGAACAGTTGGAGCAGGAGAATGTAGAACGCCTGCAGAATAAGCTCGACGTCTGGAAGGAAAGTGATACCGGGAAGCCGGTCGATTTTACACCGAAAGAATGGGGAAGGTAATATGAATGATTTAAACAGTAAGAAGATGAAAAAAATATATATTGGCCTGTTTTGGGCTTGCATACTTGGGATTACCGGTTGTTATGAAGACGACAGTACGATGGCAACCCCGGAAAGTATGGTGAATGAAATAACCATAGAGGAGTTTGCCGATACGTCAGCCGTCGCTTATTCGACAGTATTGGAATTGACACCGAAAGTGACAGGGTATTCCGATACGGAACTGGAATACCGGTGGTATATATACGGCGGGGAGTTCAGCGACCGTACGGAAGACGGTTATCGTACCGTGCAAATCGGTGCGGAAAAAAAGCTTTCCTATCCTGTGGAGTTGAAAATCGGAACTTATACGGTTGTTTGCGAAGTGACGAATAAAGAAACCGGTTATTTCAACCTGACAGAATTTTCTTTGAAAGTGACTTCGGCCTTTTCGGAAGGATTTTATATTTTAAAAGAAACGACGGACGGAAACACGGATATGGATTTTTACAATGACCGTCAAAAGACGGTCATACCGGACGTGATTGCTTCAGTACAGGGAGAAGCACAAAGCGGGAAACCTTGCAATATGTGCCCGGTATATAACAAAATTTATATCGATCCCGCAACGGCAAAATCGACCTATGCTACGGGTGTTTTTGTCACTAGCGGACAGAATGAGTTTTCGATTTATTCTACGATAGATATGTCGACACTTTTCGACCGGTCTTCGTTGCTTTTTTCTGAGATGGACGGGGAAGAAGTGCCTTATGCTATGGTTTCTGCAATGAGAGGGAATATGCTGTTCTCGAATAAGGGAGTAAGACTGGATGATCTTGGCGGTGGAAGGTTCGCTAGTGAATACAGCACCGGAAAATTAGGTTATCCTGCCGGAAAAGGGACCAGTTCATTCATTCAGGCTTACGACGGGCAGAATCTTTCTTTTTGGAGCGGAGAAACCCGGCGGTTGATGTATACCTCCGGTTCGGATATGGAAGAAATTAAGTACAAGGATGGTTATGAGGGAGTTAAAGTGGATTGGGAACAGGCGGCTCCTGTGGCATCGGGCTGGAATCACCGGGCCGGTAAAAATACGATCTGGTATTTGTTCGACGTTGCCGGGGAAGGACGTTATGTGGTTGTGTTACAACCGGGAGGAGGTATCGATCAGGTCATCCGGTTAGATGCTTCCCTTCATTTAGCCAAGGCAGATGTAATTGCCGGAAATGCACTGACTTCTACCTCTATTTATGGAGTAGACGACAACCGTTTGTATCGTTATAGCCTTACGGAAGGTACCGAAACTTCTGCCATACCGGTGGAAGGGTTACCGGCGGGAACGATTACTTATATGGCCGATTTGTTTTACGGTTCATCTTTTGATTATATCGTTATCGGTATACAAAATGGCGATGAATATACGTTGTCGATGTATAAGATTGCCGGTGGACAACCTTCGGGCAAACCGGTGCATACGGTAACCGGAACCGGAATCCTGAAGAAGGTATGCTATGCCTGTCCTTTACAGGACTATGCGAGCCCGAATTATTATGCCTTTACTAAGTATGCGGAATTATATGGAATGGGACCTGATTTCCCGTATTGATGAGATAATGGTTTTATTCCTGATACAGTGCCGGACTGATAGTCGGGTATGTCGGTCCGGCGTATTAAACGATTAAATTTGCAATAGAATGAAAAAGATAGTATTAGCTGTATTTATGGCTGCAATGGCTTTATCTCTTTCGGCACAGATCAACTTCCGCGAGGGCGGCTTTGCCGAAGCTTTGGAGGCTGCCAAGTCCGAAAACAAATTGGTGTTTATGGATTGTTACACCAGTTGGTGCGGTCCTTGCAAATTGATGGCGTCTAAAGAATTTGTCCAGGAGAAAGCGGGTGAGTATTTCAATCCCCGTTTCGTGTCGGTAAAAATAGACATGGAGAAAGGCGAGGGCGTGGAATTGCGGAAGAGATATGATGTCAATGCTTATCCCACCCTGTTGGTGTTGAATGTGAAGGGCGAGTTACTATGCCGTCATGCCGGCTATCTGAGTGTAGACGAATTGATAGACTTTGCGGAGAATGGTGTGAAGGGAGGCGGATTAGCGGGTATGCACAAACGCTATGCCGCTGGTGAACGTTCATCGGAATTTATCGGAGAATACCTGGCTTTACTCGACGATGCCGCCATGTCGGGGACTATTCGTTCCGTAGCTGATGATTTCCTGAAAGACAAGACGGACGCTGTGTTTACGGATACAAATGTATATCGGATATTCTGTGGTTATGTTACTCCGGATTATGCTGTCTTCCGGTCGGTATATGCCCGCAAGGCAGAATTGGTGAAGCGTTACGGTGAAAAGGCCGGTCTGCATCTGGAGAGGGTGTGGGAAGCCGGTGCAAGGAAATACCTCAGGCGGGAGGCGAAGAAAATCGTTGGGTATGATGTTGCCGGACTGGAAGCCTATTATGCCCTCATGAAAGAATACCGGGTGCCGGAAGCGGAGGGTATTCGTGCTGCCGCTTTGGTGGATGGAACTATCGGCACGGCGGAGTGGGCAGCCCTGTTGGAAGCGATGACCGAGTATAATCGTTTTAGCCGCATGGTGGAAGATCAGATGTTTTATGCCTGTAACGCGTTGTTTTACGGACAGGGCGCGGAAGGATGGAAAAATGCCGGAGAACGCAAGAAGTTCGCCGCTCTGCTGGAAGAGCGTGTCAAAGCATTGAAAGGCAAAGAAGACACTTCCGGCCGGACCATGACGGTAGGGGGAAAAAGAATGCCTGTCATGGAGTATTACTGCCAGTCGTATGAGGAGATGTTGGAGAAAGTGAAGTAAGTAGACATTCATATTTATAGTGGTATGGGATTCCGGGACGGAATCCCATACGGTATTGCTAAATAAATATAATTATTCTAACTTTGAGCTGAATTATTCGAAGTATGTCAACGAACTGAAACCGTAGCTTTTTCAATGCTTTTCAGGACCAATGACATGAAAAGCGATAGTAAAAATTCGTATCCGGCTTTGCCGATATAGCGGACTGGATGTTTTAGAGTCATTTCCGCCCGATTTTGTTTATTGGTTGTTGGGCTATCAAGGATATTTCGAATTATGAAGTCAAGCCGGCTTTTATAAATTTTAAGGGCTTTGTTTGTAGAGACAGTAACACATAAATAACTACACATGAAAAAACAATTTTTGATGGCTTTAGCGGCGCTATCGCTGCTTGGCGGAAGAACGACGGCTCAGGAGCCGGCTTGTAAACCTCCTTTAATGGGATGGAGTTCGTGGAATGCCTACCGCGTAAATATCAGCGAAGATATTATCAAGCATCAGGCCGATTTGATGGTGGAGAAGGGCTTAAAAGATGCAGGATACCGGTTTATAAATATCGATGACGGATTTTTCGGTTATCGGGATGAAACCGGAAAGATGCATGAACATGCACAGCGGTTTCCGAACGGTATGAAAGTCGTCGTGGATCATATCCACAATCTGGGGTTGAAGGCCGGTATTTATACAGATGCCGGGAATAATACCTGTGGTTCTATGTCGGATCAGGATAAAGCGGGGATCGGGGCCGGAATTTACGGGCACGAAGCACAGGATGCCCAGCTGTATTTCGGGGACTGGGGTTTTGATTTTATTAAAATCGATTATTGCGGGGGCAGTTATCTGGGGTTGAACGAAAGAGACCGGTATACCGATATCCGTCAGCATATCGATATCGTAAACCGGCAGGTCGCCCTTAACATTTGCCGTTGGGCTTATCCGGGTACCTGGGCGAAAGAAGTGGCCGGTTCCTGGCGGATTAGCGGTGATATCCAGGCCAGATGGGAATCGATAAAATATGTCGTCGGGAAAAATCTTTATCTGTCGGCTTATGCAGGAGACGGACATTATAACGATATGGACATGATGGTGGTCGGATTCCGGGAAGCCAGCCCGGTAGGGGGAGAAGGATTGACCCAAACCGAAGAAGAGGCTCATTTCGGTTTATGGTGTATCATGAGTTCGCCTTTGCTGATCGGATGTAATCTGGAGAAAATGTCGGATGCCACTTTAGAGCTATTGAAAAATAAGGAACTTTTAGCCCTGAATCAGGATCCGCTGGGTTTGCAAGCTTATGTCGTTCAGCACGAAAATGAAGGTTATGTGTTGGTAAAAGATATCGAACAAAAACGGGGGAAGGTGCGTGCTGTAGCGCTTTACAATCCTTCTGAGCAGCCTTGTTCTTTCACCGTACCTTTGACAGATCTCGAGTTCGAGGGTACAGTAAAGGTGAGGGATTTGGTGAAACACCGCGATTTGGGTAAAGTGGACGGGGCGTTGAAACAGGAAGTTCCGGCCCATGGGGCGATGATTTTACGGATCGAAGGGAAAAAACGGATCGAACCGACAGTGTACGAAGCCGAATGGGCTTACCTGCCTTTATTCGATGATTTGGGTAAAAATCCGAATGCAGTCAGATATACTCCGCAAGAAGGTACTTCCGGGAAAATGATCGTCGGGTATTTGGGGGGACAACCGGAAAATTATGCAGAATGGAAAGAGGTATATAGCGAAAAAGGAGGACAATACCGGATGACCGTTCAATATACACAGGGTGCCGGGCGGCAGCTGGAACTGACGGTCAATGGGGAAAAACAGGTGTTGAAACAACTGGGGGACGATAACGGGCTGCGGACTGTGACTGTTCCGGTGACTCTGAAACCCGGATACAATACGGTCCGGATGGGGAACAGTTATAATTGGGCTCCGGATATCGACTGTTTTACTTTGTCGAAGTGATCGCCTTCATGATTTTTTTAGATTTCAAAGTTTTGTATGATATGAAGGACTTCAAAGTTTTGTTTGTTCTGTTCGTTTTATTCTGTTCGCAAGGAGTATGGGCTCAAAAGTGGGAGGCTCCGAATTGGAAGAATTTCTCTTATCCTGTCATTGATTTTAAAGATAAGGCGGCCGGAACGAAGGGGGCTCAGATTTATAGACGGATCGTACCCGAACCGGAAGCTTTCATCCAGCAACATGCTTTATGGGTAGCTCAGACGCTTTATTGGTCGGCGACGGATTCTATGCCGGGAGTAGAGAAGATCGAATACAACCTGGAGGATACCGACGGTATTCCGGCCAAAGGGGGACAACCGCCGGTGGTCAATATTTTCTATAGTTCCCGGTGGGTGGAAAAATCGGAGGATAGCCAGGGAGACGATAAGGTGCTCTATGAAACCCGGGGAGTGCTTTATCACGAGCTGACTCATGCTTACCAACTGGAACCTCAGGGGATCGGCGGTTATAAACCCGGAACCGAATTCTGGGTATTTATCGAAGGAATGGCCGATGCAGTCCGTTATCATAATGGCTTTTTCCCGGTGGATAGCCGTAAACCGGGCGGACACTGGATGGATGGGTACCGGACGACCGGTTTTTTCCTGGAGTGGTTGACCGGCAAAGATCCGGATTTCCTGAGAAAATTCAATAAATCGGTTTTAGAGATCGTTCCCTGGAGCTTCGATAAAGCCATGAAACATATTTTCGGCGAGCAAGTGACGACAGATAGCTTGTGGGAAGAATACCAGGCTTTCCTGAAAAAATAAAATAGCTCACGGGGGACGGGGTGTTGGTTTATCCCCTGTCTCCTGTGTTACGCTAGATTGTTACCGATTGGGCAGCCCGGATCGGATAGGTTGTCATTGTTATTATTTTTCCTCTTCATGAAGAGGAAAAACCTTCCGGGGAGTCCCTCTCCATGAATTTTTTAGCTAGGATGATTTTGTTTTAATTCAATTTGCGTGCTCCGTCACTGATGGTTACCGGATATACTTTCGGTTCTTTACCGAATTTTGTCTTAAAACGACTGATCGCTGTTTCGATGAATCGGTCGTAATAAGCGTCTTTTACCAGGTTAATCGTACATCCACCGAAACCACCTCCCATGATCCGTGAACCGGTTACCCCACATTCTTTGGCGACATCGTTCAGGAAATCCAATTCTTCGGTACTGACTTCATAAAGTTTGCTCATGCCATGATGGGTAGCGTATATGTTTTTTCCTACGGTTTCGTAATCACCTCGTTTTAAAGCTTCGCAAGTATCGGCAAGCCGGCTGTTTTCCTGGATGGCATAGGTTGCCCGCATGTAATCTTCTTCACTGATTTTATCTTTAACTTCTTCCAGCATTTCCAGGGTTGCATCTCCGAGCAGTTTTACTTCCGGATGATTACCGGCGATAGCTGCTGCTGCCCTTTCGCAGGATTGGCGGCGTTTGTTATAGGGTGAATCGACCAGTTCGTGTTTGGTGACAGAATCGATCAATACTAATTTATAGCCTTGTGGATCGAAAGGGATATATTCATATTCCATCGTACTGCAATCCAGACGGATCAGGTTGCCTGCTTTACCGAAAACCGATGCAAATTGATCCATGATACCACAATTTACCCCGCAATAATGGTGTTCTGTTTTTTGTCCGGTCAGTACCAATTCTTTTTTATCGAATCCGGCCTTGTAAATCTCATTCAGAGCAAAAGCAAAAGTACTCTCGAGGGCTGCCGATGATGAAAGACCGGCTCCAAGAGGTACATCACCTGAAAAAACGGTATCGAAACCTTTGATTTGTGCCCCCCGTTTCAGCATTTCGCGGCATACTCCGAAGATATAATGTGCCCAGGAAGCTTCGGGTTTATCTTCTTCGTTCAGGCCGAATTCGGCATAAGCTTGCAGGTCTGCCGAATAGGCCCGGACTTTGTCTGTCCCGTTGGGTTTGATTTCTGCTAAGATGCCTTTATCGATGGCACCTGGAAGAACACATCCTCCATTGTAATCTGTATGTTCGCCGATGAGGTTGATACGACCGGGCGAGAAATACAACATTCCTTCGGTTCCGAATTTTTCTTTGAATAGATTTCTTACGATACGAGTATCCATGATTTCTTTATTGTTATAAATTTATTAATGGTGTGTCTTAATCTGTTGCCTGTTGCTTTCGAAAAAAGTTATCGTTTGCGTCAGGCTTCTTGCTTTATCATAAAGGAGCGCAATTTATGTAAAAAAAGCAGATTTTACAAATGTTCATCGGGATCTGAATTTATCGTACTTTTAATAATAAGGAGTACGACGATGGCGTCGGTGATATCCGGGTTTTTATTTAAAAATAGTCTAAATTACTTTTGGTAATCAGTAGATATACAGTGATTTATTGAAAATATTTCAAAGAAAGTTGTAAAAAATGTTTTAAAGTGTTTTGTATACACTATATTTGAAGTGTTTTTTAAACACTTATATGGGCGTTTCAAAAGTGAATAGTCCTGAAAATTTGAACATACTAAAATGAAATCTAAATCATAAATTATAGCAAAGATTATGAAAACGTTTGTATTGGGTTTGGTGGTTGTTGCAGGAATCATGAGTTCTTGTTCCCCAAAAGCGAAGGAAGAGACAACTCTTTCCGGACTGAATCCGAAGAAGTTTCAGGCAGAGATCGATGGGAAACAGGCCGGTCTCTATACTTTGAAGAATTCGGCCGGAATGGAAGTTTGTATTACTAATTTCGGTGGCCGTATCGTGTCTGTTTTGGTTCCGGATAAACATGGCAATAGGAAAGATGTGGTATTGGGGTTCGATAGTTTGGCAGATTATCGGAATATACCCAGTGATTTTGGCGCCTCTATCGGTCGGTATGCTAACCGGATTGCACAGGGAAGAATCGAAATCGATGGCGAAACTATTCAATTGCCGCAGAATAACTATGGACATTGTTTACACGGGGGGCCGGAAGGTTGGCAATATCAGATGTATGAAGCCAATCAGATCGATGGTACGACTCTCGAACTGACCCGTTTTTCTCCGGATGGCGATCAGAATTTCCCTGGAAATGTACGGGCGAAAGTGCGCTTTCATCTTACAGATGATAATGCTATCGATATTCAGTACGAGGCTGTGACAGATAAGAAAACGGTGATCAATATGACGAATCACTCTTATTTCAATTTGTCGGGTAATCCGGCTGTTGCCGCTACGGATCATTTGTTGTATGTGAATGCGGATGGGTATACTCCGGTCGACAGTACCTTTATGACAACGGGTGAGATCGTTCCGGTGGCCGGAACGCCTATGGACTTCACTCAACCGAAAGAAATCGGACGGGAGATAGACCGTTATGATTTTGTTCAGTTGAAAAATGGAAACGGTTACGACCATAATTTTGTATTGAACACTAAAGGAGATCTTTCTACTGTCGCTGCCCGTTTGTCTTCGCCTGAGTCCGGTATAGTACTCGAAGTATATACGGATGAGCCCGGTATTCAGGTGTATACCGGCAACTTCCTGGATGGAACTGTGAAAGGGAAAAAAGGGGTCGTTTATAACCAACGGGCTTCTGTTTGCCTGGAAACACAACATTTTCCCGATTCTCCGAACAAACCCCGATGGCCGTCTGTTTACCTGGAACCGGGGCAGACTTATTCCAGTCGTTGTATCTATAAATTTTCTGTAGAGAAATAAAGTGTATCGCTAAATATTCATTTTTAAATATCATTATTGTGGGAACATTAGATTATATCGTAATTGCCCTTTTTGCGATTGCCATGATTGGAATCGTTGTCTGGGTTTTCAAACAAAAACAGAAAAGTTCCGGCGACTTTTTTCTGGCCGGACGTGATGCAACCTGGTTGGCTATCGGGGCCTCGATTTTTGCCTCGAATATCGGTTCCGAGCACTTGATCGGTTTAGCCGGTGCCGGTGCTTCGAGTGGAATGGCTATGGCACATTGGGAAATTCAGGGCTGGATGATCCTGATTCTCGGTTGGGTGTTCGTGCCTTTTTATTCCAGAAGTATGGTGCTTACGATGCCCGAATTCCTTGAAAGACGTTATAATAAAGAATCCCGGACGATTTTATCGGTAATCTCTTTGGTCAGTTATGTCTTGACTAAAGTAGCCGTGACGGTATATGCCGGAGGTTTGGTTTTCAAAGAAGTGTTCGGTATTCAGGAACTATGGGGAATCGATTTCTTCTGGATCGCTGCGATCGGATTGGTGCTGTTGACTGCTTTGTATACGGTGATCGGTGGTATGAAATCGGTGCTTTATACTTCTGTGCTTCAAACTCCGATTTTGCTGATCGGTTCTTTGGTGATTCTGGTGTTGAGTTTGAAAGCTGTCGGAGGCTGGGATCAGGTGTTGGAAGCTTGTCGGGTGACTCCGGTAAATGAATATGGTGATTCGATGATCAATCTGATCCGGAGTAACCGGGATACCAATTTCCCTTGGCTAGGGGTGTTCATCGGGTCTTCTGTTATCGGTTTCTGGTATTGGTGTACCGACCAGTTTATCGTACAGCGTGTATTGTCGGGTAAAGATGAAACTCAGGCTCGGCGGGGGGCTATATTCGGTGCTTATCTGAAACTGACGCCTGTCTTTTTATTCCTGATTCCGGGAATGGTTGCTTTTGCTATGCAAAAACACGGTATTACCGTGAATGGGGAAACATTTACGATGAGTTCCGCCGATGCTGCATTCCCGACTTTGGTAGCTAAATTATTGCCTGCCGGTTTTAAGGGGTTGGTCGTATGCGGTATTTTGGCAGCCTTGATGAGTTCGCTGGCTTCTTTATTCAACTCTTCCGCTATGTTATTTACAATCGATTTCTATAAAAAATACAGACCGAAGGCTTCCGAAAAGACTTTGCTTTATGTCGGACGTGTCGCTACGGTAGTGGTAGTCGTGTTAGGTATTCTTTGGATTCCGGTAATGAAAAGTGTAGGATCGGTGTTGTATAACTATTTGCAGGATGTACAATCTGTACTGGCACCGGGTATTGCAGCGGCTTTCTTATTGGGTATTTGCTCGAAAAAAGCAACTCCGAAGGGTGGTATGTGGGGCTTGATCGCCGGATTTATTATCGGTATCACCCGTTTGGGGGCTAAAGTGTATTATACCTCGGGAGCGACTTTCAGCGATTCCTGGTTTAAATATCTGTTTTACGATACGAACTGGTTGTTCTTTTGTGGAGGTATGTTATTGTTCTGTATGCTGGTGATTGTGGTTGTTAGCCGTTTCACAACACCGGCACCTGCAGAACAGATCGTCGGCCTGACATTCGGTTCGACGACAGACGAACAAAAGGCGGTTACCCGTGCTAGCTGGAACAAATGGGATGTCATCCATTCCGCTATCATTATACTGATTACCGTTGTGTTCTATTGGTATTTCTGGTAATAAATTAAAATAGTAGTTATGTTAGAAGCATTGAAAAAAGAGGTTTGTGAGGCGAATCTGGAATTGGTGAAGCATGGCCTGGTTATTTTTACCTGGGGGAATGTCAGTGCTATCGACCGGACATCGGGCCTGGTGGTGATCAAACCTTCCGGTGTAGCTTATGAACAGATGAAACCGGAAGATATGGTAGTAGTGGATTTAGACGGGCATATCGTAGAGGGGAGTTTGAAACCTTCTTCGGATACTCCGACCCATCTGGTGTTGTACAAGGCTTTCCCGGCGATCGGAGGAGTGGTGCATACCCATTCTACGTATGCTACGTCATGGGCTCAGGCCGGTATCGATCTACCGAATATCGGCACCACACATGCGGATTATTTCAGTGGGCCGATTCCTTGTACCCGGGATATGTCTCAGGCGGAAGTCGAAGGAGCCTACGAGGAGGAAACCGGGAATGTGATTGTGGAACGTTTCCGGAAGTTGAACCCGGAATATATCCCCGGAGTACTGGTCAAAAACCATGGTCCTTTTTCCTGGGGAAAAGATGCTCACGAAGCGGTACACCATGCTGTGGTGATGGAACAAGTGGCTAAGATGGCTTTTGTGGCATTTACGGTTAACCCCCGTTTATCTATGAATCCTTATCTGATTCAGAAGCATTTCTTCCGTAAACACGGTCCGAATGCTTATTACGGACAATAAATTGAATTGACAATGCACAGTTGACCTTTACTGTCGGGTGCATTGCCGGAATATAATAGGTAAAATAAGTAATAATTCAGATTGACTGTTGAAAATGGATAGCATTATCAATTGTCGATTATCAATTTAAAATAATTATGGCTTTCGAAAATTTTGAAGTATGGTTTGTGACAGGAGCTCAGCTGCTGTACGGAGGAGATGCTGTTGTGGCTGTAGATGCTCACTCCAATGAGATGGTAAAAGGATTGAATGAATCCGGAAATTTGCCGGTGAAAGTAGTATATAAAGGTACGGTGAATTCGGCGAAAGAAATCACGGAAGCATTCAAGGCTGCTAATCATGATGCGAAATGTATCGGGGTAATTACCTGGATGCATACTTTTTCTCCGGCTAAGATGTGGATTCATGGATTGCAGGAACTGAAGAAACCGTTGTTGCATTTCCATACTCAGTTTAATAAAGAAATCCCCTGGGATACCATAGATATGGATTTTATGAACCTGAATCAGAGTGCTCACGGTGACCGGGAGTTCGGTCACATCGTGACCCGTATGCGTAAACCCCGCAAGGTGGTGGTGGGGCACTGGCAAGATGAGGCCGCTCAGAAAAAAATTGCAGTTTGGATGCGTGTCGCTGCTGCCTGGGCCGATGCTCAGGATATGCTGATCCTTCGTTTCGGTGACCAGATGAATAATGTGGCTGTGACCGACGGGGATAAAGTGACTGCAGAACAGGTATTGGGGTATCATGTCGACTATTGCCCGGTGAATGATCTGATGGTTTATTATCAGGCTGTCGAGGATAAGGATGTACAGGCTTTAGTGGCTACTTATTTTAAAGAATACGAGCATGATGCTGCTCTGGAACAGACCGGTACGGAAGCTTATACCAAAGTCTGGAACTCTGCAAAAGCCGAAATTGCCTTGCGCCGTTTGTTGAAAGATACCGGAGCAAAAGGATTTACAACCAATTTCAACGATCTGGGATTGTTCGATCAGATTCCGGGTTTGGCATCACAGCGTCTGATGGCTGAAGGATATGGTTTCGGGGCGGAAGGTGACTGGAAAACGGCGGCTCTTTACCGGACTACCTGGTTTATGAGTCAGGGATTACCTAAAGGATGTTCTTTCCTCGAAGATTATACCTTGCATTTCGATGGGGAAAAGAGTGCCATCTTACAGGCTCATATGCTGGAAGTATGCCCGTTGATTGCAGAGCAGAAACCACGGCTGGAAGTACACCGGCTGAGTATCGGTATCGACAGCGAAACCGCCCGTTTGGTTTTCACCAGCAAACAAGGAGAAGGAGTTGCTGCTACTGTCGTGGATTTGGGTAACCGTTTCCGTCTCATTGTCAATGTGGTGGATTGTATCAAGAGTAAAAAATTACCTAAACTTCCCGTTGCTTCGGCTTTGTGGATACCGCAACCGAATCTGGAAGTCGGTGCAGGTGCCTGGATTTTGGCAGGAGGTACGCATCATACCAGTTTTTCGTATGACCTGACTACCGAATATTGGGAAGATTATGCCGAGATAGCAGGGATAGAAATGGTTGTGATCGACAAAAACACCACCATTCCGGAATTCAAGAAAGAACTCCGTATGAACGAAGTTTATTATATGCTGAATAAAGCACTCTGTTAATTGATAATTGACAATTATTTCTGTCAATTTTCAGTTTTCAATTAGAGAAAATATGGAAAAATACGTTATAGGTTTAGATTATGGTAGTGATTCGGCCCGGGCGATCGTTGTGAATGCGCTGACAGGGGAGACACTGGCTACTGCTGTGAAATATTATCCCCGCTGGAAAGAGGGGAAATACTGTAATCCGGCGATCAATCAATATCGTCAGCATCCGCAGGATTATATCGATGTGTTGGAAGCTTCGGTGAAAGAGGCTTTGGCGGCTTGTCCTGCCGGTACGGCGGAAAAAGTGGTGGGGATCGCTTTCGATACAACCGGGAGTACCCCTGCTTTTACCGATGCCACGGGGACTCCTTTGGCGCTCTTGCCGGAATTCGCTGAGAATCCGAACGCGATGTTTGTACTTTGGAAAGATCACACGGCAATCCGGGAAGCTGCCGAGATCAATAGACTTTGCGGAGAATGGAATATCGATTATTCGGCTTATGAAGGAGGAATCTATTCGTCGGAATGGTTTTGGGCAAAAGCTTTACATGTACTTCGTGAAGATGAGCATGTCAGGGCGAAAGCATATTCGATCGTAGAATATTGTGAATGGTTGCCGGCTTTGATCACCGGAGTGACCAAGAGTGACGATATCGTCCGCAGCCGTTGTGCCTGTGGCCATAAAGCGATGTGGCACGAACAATGGGGAGGATTACCCAGTGAGGAGTTTCTGACCACTTTAGATCCTTTGTTGGCCGGTTTTCGTTCACGCTTGTTTGAAAAGACGGAGACTGCCGATAAACCGGTAGGTAAGTTATCACCGGAATGGGCTGAACGCCTGGGGTTGACTACAGAAGTCGTGGTTGCGGGAGGTGCTTTCGATTGCCATATGGGAGCTGTCGGAGCCGGGGTCACTCCGCATACTTTTGTGCGGGTGATCGGTACATCGACTTGTGATGTCATGGTGGCTACTTATGAGGAGATCGGACATAAACTGATCAAAGGCATTTGCGGGCAGGTAGATGGGTCGGTTATTCCCGGTATGGTCGGTTTGGAAGCCGGACAATCGGGATTCGGGGATATTTATGCCTGGTTTAAACGAGTGTTGGAATTCCCGTTGAAAGAGATAGTCGGAAAGAGCGATTTGCTGGATGAGGAGATGAAAGAGCGGCTTGTGGCAGAAGCTTGCAACCGGATTATTCCTGCTTTGACGGCCGAGGCTGAAAAGATACCGGCGGAAGAAAGTACGGTTATTGCTACCGATTGGATGAACGGACGGCGCACCCCGGATGCCAATCAGTTGTTGAAGGGAACGATTACCGGATTGACTTTGGGAAGTACCGCTCCCCGTATTTTCCGGGCTTTGGTAGAGGCTACCGCTTTCGGTTCGAAGGCGATCGTCGATCGTTTCCGGAATGAGGGGGTTCAGATCGATAGCGTGATCGGAATCGGAGGAATTGCTTTGAAATCTCCGTTTGTTATGCAGACGCTGAGTGATGTTTTGAATATGCCGATCAAAGTCTGTAAGACTGATCAGGCCTGTGCTCTGGGAGCTGCTATGTTTGCGGCTACCGCGGCCGGGGTATATAACCGTGTTGAAGATGCTCAGAAAGCCATGAGCTCCGGGTTTGCTATGGAATATACTCCCAATGCTGCCAATGCGAAGCTGTATGAGGAAATCTATCGGAAATACCTGAAAGTCGGGGAGTTTACGGAAAAGGCATTGTTTTGCTGATATTTTACCGTTGAAATAGCGAAGAAAGCTCTTTGCCAAAAGAAGAATGAAGGTGTGTATTTCGACACACCTTCCTGATATTGTTTTCGGGACGCAGGCCGTTAGTTTTCCGGTACCACTTCCCAGGCCGTTTGCCCGTTGTAAGTAGTCTGTACCGATTTGTAGCCCGGAGCGACGAACGTATCGTCTGCTGCACCCGTATTGTCGCCCGTTGCGGGGTTGTAGTTAACGAAAATACCTCCGTAAATTTCAACCGTGGCACGGCCGTTTTCCCGATCGGCGTCCTGAATGTTGATGACCGGATACCAACCGTTGATGGGATTGCCCTTCGTTTCGAATACACCGCCATAAATCTTCAGGTGAGCATTTTGAGAGGGGCGTGCCGTTGCTACCAAAATACACGAGTTAGCAATTCCGGAAGCATCCGTACCGACGGTGAAATATCCGTCCTTGATCGTCGTAGTGCCCTCCGCAATACGGATCGCTGTATTGGTCCCTTTGCTGCCGCTGCCGCCGTCAACGGTAATGGCGCCGTCGATAACCAGATCGGGGCAACCGCTGTAGATGCCTGCAATGTTTGTGGCTGTACTGTTTTTCGGTCCGACGATGGAGCCTTTTCCGCTAATAACCATCTTTTTGCACGATTTGCTCACCTGGATGCACTGTTGCAATTCGGAACCTTCCTGTGCTGTCAATACCGCACCCTCTTTCAGAGACAAGCTGGCGGAAGCGACCGAGGAGATGTAGGGAGAGTCATCGATAGTCATACTGCTCGAAACGATGGTGATATCGCCGCTTTTCAAGGCTGATTCCAGATCCGCAGGCGTTGCTACCTCCGTACCCTTTACCACCGTGTAAGTTCCGTTAGGAGCCGGGTCGTCAGAGGTCTTGATCGCCGTGTAGCCCTCCGCAACGAAATTTTTTACCGGATTTTCCGTCATCGAGCTCGACGGATCGTAATTGATGAACGTACCTCCGTATACGTTGATGGCGGCACCCGAGTCGTCTTTCAGGTTCAGTACCCAATAGCCGCGGTTGTTGGCACTCTTCGACTCGAACGTACCGCCGTAGATGTTGATAACGGCCTGCTGATCCGCGTAGATAAGGTCGAGCTGTGCGTTATGGTCATTATAATCTTGGTCGTTGACAAAATTACCGCCGTAGATGTTCACCTTTGCATCGCCGTAAGCATAGACGGCCATGCGGTAGCCGTCTTCGTTGGGCTTGGTTCCGATAGCCTTAATGTCGCCGTCGCCTTTGATATTCAGGGTAGCGCCGCCTTTCACTTCGAATACGGTGGTGTTGCCATACTCTCCGTCAGGAAGCGAGGTTGTGTTGATAATGTCCTTACCGTTCAGGTCG
Source organism: Odoribacter sp. (assembly GCF_985060555.1). Lineage (NCBI taxonomy): Bacteria > Pseudomonadati > Bacteroidota > Bacteroidia > Bacteroidales > Odoribacteraceae > Odoribacter > Odoribacter sp. The sequence continues at coordinate 45,459 of NZ_CFKYFN010000038.1, forward strand.
ATTTCGACCGTCTTGCCGGTTTCCACGACCAGCGGTTTTTCGACCGTCACGTCTTCCGACAGCGTGACACTACCGCCGTTGGCGAACGCTGTATGCAGTTCCTCCGCCGTAGTGACAACAGTGATGTCGGGTTGATAGAACTCCGGATCGATCGTCACGTTGAACGTACCCTGCTTGGTCAGCAGATTACCCGATACCATGGTGCGGTAGTTGCGGCGGATGGGAATGCTCTTGAAGTCGCTGTTGGCCGAGAGCTCGTTGCCTGCTGCATCGAGGAACGTCATCTTGAAGTCGGCCAGCGTAGCCTGTTCGACAGGCGCCCAGATGTAGTCCACCGTCAGCTCGCCGGTGGCGTTGAGCACGTCGGCCGTGTATTCCACGGCAG
>NZ_CFKYFN010000039.1:0-13457 GCF_985060555.1 Odoribacter sp.
CGCGGAGAAATTTTTATTTAATGAACGAACCGGGGGCGGGGAAAAGCTTTAGATATTTTCACATATTATCCCCGTCCCCGTGATTACAATAAACTATTTACCAAGGATTGATTTTTTCATCCGGGCAATATCGGTCAGATAGTCCTGAAGATCCTGTTCATGCTCTTCCTCCTCGGCCAGAATTTTTTTCGCCATATCACAGGTCGTAAAATCTTTACCATTTGTAAAGTCGGCAATTTCCTGATACCTCAGTATGGCACAACGCTCGGAAGCCACATTGTCATTCAGCAGACAAACAGAATCAAAGTCTTGTGGAGTATCGTATTTGCATCTTGCCAGTTCCGACCACTTTTGGGGATCCAAAACAGGAACGCCTTCCAGTTCGATGATACGTTTAGCAATCATTTCGGCATGCTTGCGTTCTTCATTGGCGTGTTCTTCAAACTCACTCTGTACATTCGGACGCATAGCACCTTCGACAACCAAAGCACCGATCCAATACTGATAGTATGCCAACCATTCTTCAGCCAATGCTGCGTTTAACTGTGAAATCAAGCTTTCCACATCCAATTTTCCTTGCAGGATTTTTACACTCTCTTTAGCCATAATTTTAGTGTTTAGTTCATTTTGTTCTTTTTATACGTACTACGGCCAAAGAAGTTGTTTGTCGTCCGATAGACCGGGAGATCTATTCGGAAACCTTCATCAAAATATTCAGGATCGTTATAATGAGGCAGGTATAGAAATCATATCCCCGCATTACAGCTATACAGGAGGGCAACGAATCTACCCTCCCTAAATCCGGTCAGTTGTAATACCCTAATTGTTCCAATACTTTTTCAGCCTTTTCCAGCTTCTTTTTTTGCTGTAAATGATCCGGCAGGCCTGAGGTTACATTCGACTTCAGATATTTTGCGGGCAACGTTTCCTGATAAAACCGGATAGTCATATCCGACTTATTGGTAAACATTCCATCGGCCCGGTTTTGTGCCGGCTGTCCGGCTTTCAATCCGGTATATTCCTCCATCTGCTCCACCGTATCGAAACTATAGGGATGAATGGCCATACCCGAACGGTAAATCAATTCACCGTTTCCGGGAGACAAAAGTTCATCATAATGATTAGGTGCCCCTGCAATACTAGGCCCCATAATCACAGCCCCGTTTTCTATACCGAAATTGATTTTGGCAGCATATTGCTCGGGGGTATTTTGTTTTAAGTCAGAAACGTCATTCCCTAACCACAATAAAAAGCAGGTAGGAATCCGTCGTGGGAAAGCTTCTTTCAGTTTTACCAGGCTCTCGTCCGAGAAAGTCTGCAAAATCACCCGGGCCGACGAATTTGCAATAGCTACTTTGCCCGCGGTTACCGGAATTTGTTTCATTTGTCCGGCATCCGGATGATACCACCCCAGTCTTTGTAATTCTATCACCAAATCTTTTTCCATACCCGGAAACAAATGAGGTTCTTTGGTTTCGGGATAAATACCGGGACGATTACCGTTATCGTCAGGATCTTTTTCGTAACGGGTGTGCTTTCTCCCCTGCCCGTCGATATCGTACACTCTTTTTCCTGCCCGGTCTCTGACTATGCGATAGCCCTCGGCTATACGCACGACATCTTCCAAGGTCAGTATGTCTAAGCCTTCGAATGCTTTTCTGGCCCGATCCGGATTCGCTTTGTTAAACCACGAACCGGCATCCAGTTGTCTCAGCTCTTCCAGGGTAAACTCCGAAACAGGCGAGTCGGCCCGATCCGGAAATACGGTTTCAACATTCGTCGTACGCCTCAGATTGACATCGTGCAGAGCAATCAATACCCCATCTTTCGTTCGTTGTAAATCCAGTTCCAGGTAATCGGCTCCGATATTACGGGCCCAACGCATGGCGGCTTCGGTTTCCTCCGGAGCCCAATACGTCGTACCCCGATGGGCTATAACAATATTCCGGGGTAAATAATCCAAAACTTCACGGGATTCAGGAGGTAAAGTCTTTACTTTTACCTCTCCGGGCAATATCGTTTTCCCGGTCGCCAGCATCAACAATACGGGTAAGAGCATTTTCATCGGTATTATTCTTTTATTAATAAGGCAAAAATAAAGAATAAAGCTGATATCCCCTCATTAAAAGCCCACGGGTTTGTTACAAAACCATGAAGATTTGGCAGACCTCCAAACAGATTTTATGACAATTTTTCCTTTATTCTGCCAAAACAACATAACACACTCATTACAAGCAATTTAACACACAAAGCATCTCTTTCTTCTTTCTTATTTATTATCAATAAATTACACATAATCTACAAAAAAAATACGTATTTCCCCACGAATTGCGGCATACCGATTGCAATCTCCTAAAACGAACACGGTTTAAAATACCGGTTCTACCCAATGAATATGTTAAACTTAAATAATAGGAGGATTAAATTATGGTACCTGTAAGAAGAACACAGACTTGGTTACCGGATATCTTCAATGATTTCTTCGATAACACGTGGATGGAAAAAACCAATGCTACTGCACCGGCAATCAATATTCGGGAAACCGAAACAAATTACGAAATCGAAGTTGCTGCACCGGGTATGACCCGTGAGGATTTTACCATCAAAATCGAAAACAACAACCAGTTGGTGGTCAGTATGGAAAAGAAACACGAACAGAAAGAAGATAAAAAAGAAGAGGGACGCTATCTGAGACGTGAATTTTCATATACCCGCTTCCAGCAAGCGATGATCTTGCCCGATGATGTGGTAAAAGAGAAGATTCAGGCCAGGATGGAACACGGTGTATTGACCATCGATATCCCGAAACAAACGGTAATTCCGGAAGAAAAAAACGGACGAACGATTGAAATCAAATAATAAAAAATCCCGGATTGTTTCCGGGATTTTTTATTACAAATATTCTTTGATATCCTGCAACTCCACCAATTTATTTACAATCGCATAAATAGTCAGGCCTGCCGGACTATGAATCTGTAACTTACGGGCTATATTCCGTCGGTGAGTAATCACCGTATGGGCCGACAAATACAAGGCATCTGCAATTTCTTTATTAGTCATCCCTTTGACGACACAAGTAATAATTTCTTTTTCCCGGCTACTCAACACTTCCTGTCCGGCTAATTCTTCTTCTGTCTCTTCCCCGGGAACATTCAACAGGCGATTCAATTTTTCCCTGATCGTATCCGCATCGTCATATATCGTCAGAGACTCATCGTAATTCCGCAACACACCCTGATCGGCCACCGAACACATCAAAGCAATACATTTCACACCCGCATTCTGAGGCGTTTCTTTAAATTTACGCACATCGAAATATCCGGTAAATGACGGATTTACAATCAGAATTTCAGGCTTATGAAATCGTACACATTCATCCAACGATTCTTCGGAGACTAACTCTATCGGAAGAATTTTCAATCCCTGAATCCGCTTCAAGACCAATGCCAATCCACTACGGACGATCATCGATGTCTCGGCTATAGCAATCTTTAAAACTTCATCTTCCTGCATTTTCCTGTACTTTCTTTTCCAATTCTGCAATCAGAGGAACAAACATATAATCTTCTACCCGGCAATGTGAACACAAATCTTTTTCACAAGAATAAATATCGAACAATACGGTATTCAACAGATTATTATTCGCCCTGGAAGGATAATATTTGACAATAATATTCTTGAGTTCGGTCAGTTTAGTCTCGATCTGGTTATGACGTGCAACAAAAACACCGATATTATATCGCCCGGTATCCTCACCCTGCAATAGTGCATTCACATATTTAAAAACCACCTCATTCTCATATCCCATATGTGCCCGCACCTCGTTGACATATTCATCGTAAAATTTCAAAATCAGAAAAGCAACGTCATCCTGCGAACAATCGATGGCATCTATTAACCTCCGCCGGATCACCGGCAGATTATAATCCAGAAAATAAGAATGAGCCTGCTTCAAATATTCCATCAGGGCTTCAACCGATATCTGGTCATGAAACTCTTCGGACACACAACATTCCCCATCCATAAAATTCACAACAGCCAGAAAAGTACCCGTATGCACCCCCTGACGTTCACATACCTGCTGTACAGTCTGGTCACCGAATCCCAAGGATAACCCGAACCGACTCATCACCAGTAACAGGTTATAATTCTCACAAATCAGATCACTCATCTTATCTGTACCGGAATATTTTAAACGCTTATTCATTCTAAATAAATTTAATCATGCAAAATAAACATTTTATCCGATTCCAACCAATCCCTATTTTTAGGTATTTTTCAATAATCAGCCCATTAGTTTAACCACAATTAAAATTTTTTCGACATAATAAGCCACCCCATTTCTCTTCCGCTCCGTAAACAGAACAGTGATCTGCACAGAATAGATAAACAGTTGACTTATAATAACTTTAAATCACTATTTTTATGAAAAAAACAGGTATTTTTTACGGTTCCACCAACGGTGATACCGAATCTGTAGCGAATAAAATCGCTATTCAATTGGGGATCGGGAAAGAAGATGTACACAATGTCGCCGATACAACGCCCCATGCCGTACAACCCTACGAAGTATTGTTATTAGGTTGTTCGACCTGGGGAGTCGGGGAAATGCAGGACGACTGGAATGATTTCCTTTTCAAACTCAAAGATATGGATCTGAAAAACAAAACCGTCGCCTTGTTCGGATGCGGAGATTCGGTCAGTTTTAGTTCCAGTTTTTGTGATGCTTTGGGTGTCATCTATCACGAGCTTCAGCACACCGGTTGTACTTTTACGGGAGAAGTAGACCTCTCTGAATATCGTTTCGATGGTTCCGGTGGAGTTATCGACGGTAAATTTGTCGGGCTCCCGATCGACGATAATAATGAATCGGACCGAACCGATACCAGAATAAAAAAATGGACAGACCGCTTAAAAGTAACGGTTTTATCCTGAAGTCAGCCTGCTATGAGGCTACGATCGGTCGCTTTCCGAAGTCACCGATCGTATATGTTCCAATTCCGTACACCAAAATCTTTTTTTACAGGCTGTGTGAAAACAATCTTTAAAACAACTTAAAGTGTCAAGTATATAAAGTCTTTTTTATACATTTGCATTCAATAAAAAAGATTCCGATGAAAATACAACGACTTATATTTCTGATTTTCACAACGATCGCAGTGTTCGCCTGTGTGACCGACCATCCTTCACCCCAGGTATTGAAAATTTCCGAAAACACCCTCCGGTTTTCCGGTAACGGCGGCGCATGGAAACTAACGGTCAACAGTAACTGTGAATGGAAAATCACAGGAGGGGATACCTGGTGTAAAACCGATAAACTGGAAGGCAGTAAAACGGCCGAAATATTAATTCAGGTAGATACCAACGACACCAAAGCCGAAAGAGATACCCGTTTTACTTTTACCTGCGACCAGAAAGAGGCTGAAGTACATGTATATCAGGATACAAGCGGCAACAACTATTATTATGAACTGCCCGTTATTTTTCATTTATTCTATGCGGATGAAACCGACAGTTTGCAAAATGCTTCCGGAGAATTCTTCACCAAAATGATCGACGAATGCAACCGTTTGTACAATACAGGTACCAACAGTATTCCTATGAACCTGAAATTGGTGGCGGCTACCGAAGATCCTGCCGGTAATCCCCTGGCCGAACCCGGCATCGAACGCATCCTGAAAACCCCGGCAGCAGTCATGAGCTGTGAGGATTTCATGGCTCAAAGCAATACTTCGTTCAATTCATTCGTTTGGGACCTGAATAAATACATCAATGTATTTGTATATACCTTTAAAGAAAAGACCACGGCAGGAATCTCCCACCTCCCATACACCCCCCGTGAAAACAGTCTTCCGGGCCTGACTGCGAATAACCACTATTTCTCGAACATGCCTTCCTATACCCATTGTATTTCTATCAACAATACCTATATCACCGAGGATAACATTTATGTGACTTTAGCTCATGAGCTGGGACACTATCTGGGGTTATTCCACGTATTCTCCGAGCAAGGGTGCAACGAAACGGATTATTGTGAGGATACCCCCAATTATGACCGTAATACCTATACCGAATGGCTGAATACACTTTCCAAACCTTACACACAGGAAGTATTCACAAGAAACGGATGTGAAGGAGAAAGCTTTATATCTACCAACGTCATGGACTATTTCCATTCCTACCAAAACCGGTTTACCGCCAATCAATACAGCCGGGTACGCCATGTATTGGAAAATAGTCCCCTGATCCCCGGACCGAAAAACATCATTACAACGAAAGTGGCGCGGGAAGATATCGTTCCTGCAGCCAGAGCAATAGAGTAGCCTTCTGTTCTTATTTTCCTTTTTTCCACAACTGCCAGCTATTGATCATATTTTGCCACAGCACATACGAAGCAGGAGCGATGGAGGAAAGAGGGTTCAGATATACCTGTGCCATCCAGATAGCCAGGATGGTATTTTTCTGTCCGAGTCCCTGCCCTCCCGAAACAGGATCGCCATACCGCCGTCCGATACGCCTGCCCAGGATAAATTGCAGGACACAGATCACCAATGCTAATGCGGCCATCCACCACTCTTCCGTAATATCGGCATTCTCCTGATACACGATAAAATAAACCGTTTTCCCGGTTACAATAGTCAATCCCAACGCCCAAAGATAAAAGGAAAGAATTTGCAGTTTTTTCAACTGCCGGTGGAGAGACGGCAAAGCTTTCTCCAAAAACAGGGCCAATGCAAAAGGTAATATCAGGACAGGCATGACTTGCCGGCAAATGAAAAGTACGGAATTCCAGAAGGTCATATCGCTATGTTCTCCCAACAGAGTAAAGATCAAGGGAGATACGACAGCTACCACCAAACTACTCATCAAAGTATATGCCGCCAGACAGGCGACACTTCCTCCGAGCATTCCCGTGATCACTGCAGCAGCCGTTGCGGTCGGTGCCAAAACACAAATCAGACCTCCCTGTGCCACGACCGGATCGAACCACACCAATCCACCGTAAACCACCAAACCCCCGACAACCTGAACAGCCAGCAACCACAGATGCAAACCACTGAACTTCAAATCGCGAAAAGACAATTTACAATATGTAATAAACAACATACTGAAAATCAGGTAGGGCGTTAAAAAAGCCAACTGTTGAAAGAATTCATAAAAAAATGCTCCCGACAACATGGCCAGCGGAAGCATCCAGGTCTTTATCTTTTGTAACACGACAAACGGATTTAGGAATTAAACCTTTTCTCATACCATTCCACAAAAGCCCCGTTCACCAGACGGTTTCCGCCCGGAGTGGGATAATCACCCGAAAAATACCAATCCCCGGAATGATTCGGACAAGCCTGGTGTAAATGATCTATCGTCTGATATACCACAGCTATTTCCGAAGGGCAATTCTCAGGGGTGATCATTTCGGCAATCTTAGCAGAAATCTCTTCGTCTGTAAAAGGAGCATAAATTTCTTTGACATAATTCACGACCTTTTCTTTGGGTAATGCTATCTGAGCCTTACTTTTGGTATACACCTCATCGATCACCCGTTCTAATCTCCTCTCTTTCAGCAAAGCGATAGCAGCATGAAAAGCGATAAACTCTCCCATCTTCGACATATCGATGCCATAACAATCCGGATAACGGATTTGAGGCGAAGAGGAGACAATCACAATCTTTTTGGGTTTCTGCCGGCAAAGGATTTTGATTATACTTTGCCTCAAGGTAGTACCCCGGACAATACTATCGTCGATAACGACGATCGAATCCACCCCTTCCCGTACTGTCCCATAAGTGGTGTCGTACACGTGGGCGGCTAAATCATTCCGGCTATTTCCTTCAGCGATAAAAGTCCTCAGTTTGATATCCTTGATGGCCAACTTCTCGGTCCGGATCTGCCGCGACAGGATTTCCCGGATCTGCGCGCTGCTCAGTTGTCCGTTCCGGGCACAGATCTCTTCACTCTTCTGCCGGTCCAACCAGGCTTCCAAGCCCTGCATCATCCCATAATAAGCGATTTCTGCCGTATTAGGGATAAAAGAAAAGATAGTGTGATCCACATCATATCCGACACTTTTCAAAATATTTTCGGTCAGCAGACGCCCCAGTTCCTTCCGTTCGTTATAAATATCGCAATCACTTCCCCGGGAGAAATAAATCCGTTCAAAAGAACAGGGAGTTACTTCAACGGCCGGATGGATCGTACTTACTTTCATATTACCGTTCCGTTTCACAACGATACTCTGTCCGGGCATCAATTCTTTCACCTCTGTTACCGGCAAATCGAAAACCGTCTGAATAACCGGACGCTCGGAAGCAACGACGATCACCTCATCGCTGGCATAATAAAAAGCAGGCCGGATTCCATGAGGATCCCGGAAAGCGAAAAGATCCCCGCTTCCCAACAAACCGGTAATGACATATCCTCCGTCCCAGCGTGCCGAAGCTTCCTGCAAAATATGTTCGATATCGATATTCTCTTCGATCGCATCGTTCATCGCCTGACCGGCCAGGCCCTCGGCCTTGAATCTCCGGTAGAGGTGTTCCACCTCATAATCCAGTAAATACCCTAATTGCTCCAGTATAATAAAAGTATCCGCATTATGCCGGGGATGTTGTCCCCGTTCCACGATATACTGCAATATTTCGTCCACATTGGTCAGGTTGAAATTTCCGGCCAACGAAAGATTCCGGCTCCGCCAATTATTACGACGCAAAAAAGGATGCAGGTATGAAATCCCCGAACGCCCCGTTGTACTGTAACGCAAATGCCCCATGTACATCTCGCCGATAAAAGGCAACTCCTCGTCGGGCACCTCCGGTTCTATCCTCCGGCATTCGGTAATCGCCCGGTGGACAGCAGAAAAAATATCCTGAATAGCCCCCGTTCCTTCCGCCCTCTCCCGGAAGATATATTCTTCGCCCGGACGGGCATTCAACTTTACCGAAGCCATTCCGGCTCCTTCCTGTCCACGGTTGTGCTGTTTTTCCATCAGCAGGTAAAGCTTATTCATCCCCCAAAAAACATCTCCGTATTTTTTCCGGTAGTATTCCAAAGGTTTCAACAACCTCACCATGGCAATCCCACATTCATGTTTAATTGCGTCACTCATAACATTTCCATTCCTGTTCGTTATCTCAAAAACAAAAGTTCCCGATATTTCGGCAACGTCCACATTTCATTATCGACAATCAATTCCAATTTATCGATATGAGCCCGGATCTCATCGAAGGTCGGGGCTATCCGGTCGTGATAAGCAATCGCTTTTTCCCGTATATCCCCCATCTTATTGATCACTTTCCGGGTTTCCACCATTGCCTCCACCTGGGTCTGAATACAGGTCATATGCCGGGCTATCTTCTCTATCAATTCTAAGTCTTGTTCGGCCAAAACCCTGGCTTTCTCTTTCGGGAAAATCGCCATAAACTTGCTTACCTTATCCAGCAACATACTCTGGTAACGCGAAGCCACCGGTAAGATATGATTCATAGCCAAATCTCCCAATATACGGGCTTCGATCTGTACCTTTTTGGTATATGTCTCCCATTTCACTTCAGCCCGGGCATGCAGTTCCACTTCGTTCAATACACCGGTTTCTCCGAACATCCGGATGTTCTCCTGGGCTAACAGACGATCGAAGATCAGGGGAACGCTGGTCTCACAATCCAACCCACGCCGGGCAGCTTCAGCCTTCCATTCATCACTATATCCATTCCCCTCGAACCGAATCGGTTTGCATGCCACCGTATACCGTTTTAACACCGTAAAGATAGCATTTTCTTTCGTATGTCCTTCAGCGATGAGTTTATCAATATCAGCTTTAAACTCTTTTAACTGATAAGCCACTGCCGTATTCAAAGTGATCATGGCATCGGCACAATTATCCGAGGAACCGACGGCACGGAATTCGAACCGGTTGCCGGTAAATGCAAACGGTGATGTCCGGTTACGATCGGTCGTATCCCTGAATAGTTCAGGGATATGCGTAATCCCGTCCATCCTGAACCCGGTCTTTTTATCCAACTGAATCGCTTCATCCGATTGGCTGAATTCGATTTTATCCAGAATAGCCGACAACTGAGTCCCCAGGAATACCGACAAAATAGCAGGAGGAGCTTCGTTAGCTCCTAAACGATGGGCATTGCCTGCACTCATCACAGAGGCTTTCAATAAGCCATTCCGTCGATAGACCGCCATCAGGATATTCACCAGAAAGGTGATAAATTGCAGATTCTCTGTAGCAGAACGTCCCGGAGATAACAGATTCACTCCCGTATCGGTACCCAAAGACCAGTTGTTGTGCTTGCCCGAACCGTTGATCCCCTTGAAAGGTTTTTCGTGCAAAAGTACCCGGAAACAATGACGCCTCGCCACCACTTTCATGGTAGACATCAACAACTGATTGTGGTCATTAGCCAGATTGGTCTCTTCGAAAACCGGAGCAAGTTCGAACTGGTTCGGAGCCACCTCATTGTGGCGGGTTTTTACCGGGATTCCCAATTGCTGACATTCGTATTCCAGATCCTTCATAAAAGCAATCACCCGAGTCGGTATAGAACCGAAATAATGATCATCCAGCTGTTGATTTTTAGCACTTTCATGTCCCATCATCGTCCGGCCGGTAAGTACCAGATCAGGACGGGCCGCCCACAGGCTTTCGTCTACCAAAAAATATTCCTGCTCCCATCCCAGATAAGAGAACACTTTTTCCACCTTCGGGTCGAAATACCGGCAAATATCCACAGCCGCACGGTTTACTGCCTCGAGAGCCCTCAAAAGAGGGGCCTTGAAATCCAGGGCCTCCCCCGTATAAGCAATAAAGATAGTCGGTATACAAAGGGTCGTATCGACAATAAAGGCCGGAGAACCAGGATCCCAGGCACTATATCCCCGGGCTTCAAATGTATTGCGAAGACCACCGCTCGGAAAACTGGAAGCATCCGGTTCTTGTTGTATCAGCAACTTTCCTGTGAACTCTTCCAACACTCCTCCTTCGTGATCGGCCTCGATAAAAGCATCGTGTTTCTCCGCAGTTCCTCCCGTCAAGGGTTGAAACCAATGCGTATAATGAGTAGCTCCCATATCCTGAGCCCACTGTTTCATTCCGGCAGCCACACAATCGGCTGTTTCCCGATCCAACGGGCTCCCGTTCTTCATCGTATTCATCAACGTTTCGAAACAAGCTTTCGGCAAATATTTCCGCATTTTGTCCCGATCAAAAACATATTTTCCGAAATACTCTGCCGGACGTTCGGCAGGTGCTTTTACTTCTACGGCTTTTCTTCCGATCGCCTCTTCAACCATTTTAAATCTAAGTGTTGTCATAATATTTATTGTTTAGGTGGTTCTTTATCTCTGTATACATCATCGGCCAACGGCATCTTACACCCTTCCCACAGCAGACAGGACCATTTCGCCGGGTAACGCCGGATCTGCACCACTATCCGCAGCCTCGTCAATATAGTCTATGTTCTTACTTTTATTCGAGAGAATATCTCCGACCATAACGTTCAACTGTGATAGTGTAATCTTCATAAGCCTGAAATTTTAAATCAAACGATAAGTGCCGGAAGTCTTTTCCCGGCAGAAGGAAATTGAAAAGTGTCTTTAGCCGTTCCCACAATCTGACATTCCGGGAAAAAAGAGACGATTTGCCGATATTGTTTCAATAAAAACATCTGTTTTCAATATTCAATCTAAAAAAACAAGGGGATATATACGCTACAAAAAGTATTTTTCCAAACCCATTTCTTATTTTCATTAAAACCAAGACAAAAATATATATTTAGAACAATAATCAAATAAAATTTGAATTATTTTTCCACATACCCCCCCAAAAAATACATATATATCAAAATAGAACACAAATAATTCAATACATACCCCCCCCAATTTTACACACACCTACAATAAAAATAGATTTTACTATAAAATCGATAGTTTCCAAAATAATCAGTAGGATCACTTTAGATTTTAATCTCCAAAACATTCTTTGTATCCGGTATTTTATGCCTACCAGAGTTTACGTCAAATGTTGCCCGTAACAGTCGAGGAAGATGAACCTTTACAAGAAATCCATATACAAAATGCAAATTTATGACGAAACTATTGAAAAATAATGACGTATTTGTTACATATCCGCAGGGACAAAATCAAAGAAAAACAAAAAAATATGCAGGAAAATATACAAGAAATAAATATCTTTACAGAGTATTTGCAGCAAGTTTTATATTGTTAATATCCGGTAACAAACCAATAAGTATACCCTTATGAAAAAAATAAGACTGATACAATTATTGTTCCTATCCTTATTTCTGATCGGGACCTACCTCCCAACTCAAGCCCAGAAAATAGACACGATCTCGGTTTACAGTACGTCCATGAAAAAACAAATTAAAAATATCATTATCCTGCCTGCCAGCTATACCCAAAATACACAGAAAAAATACCCGGTAGCCTATCTGCTCCACGGTTATGGAGGATGTTACGATACGTGGGCCACCTATACAAAACCCGATCTGGCTCAAATGGCTTCTAATTTCGATATGATCATCGTATGTCCCGACGGCCTGAACAGTTGGTATTGGGATAGCCCCATCAATCCTTCCTACCGCTATGAAACTTATGTGAGCAAAGAGCTGATCAACTATATCGATTCCCAATACCGCACTTATAATAACCGCAAAGGAAGAGCTATCACCGGTTTCAGTATGGGCGGGCACGGTGCTTTATGGCTGGCTTTCCGTCACCCGGACACTTACGGAGCCTGTGGCTCGATAAGCGGAGGTGTCGATATCCGGCCTTTCCCCGAAAATTGGGAAATGAAGCAATTGCTGGGCCCCTATTCCGAGAATCCCCAGCGTTGGAACGAATATACCGTAATCAACCAATCGCCCTACAACAGCAAGTCGGGACCTTTAGCCATCATTATCGATTGCGGATATTACGACTTCTTCTATACCGTAAATCAGAAATTACATGAAAAACTCCGGTATTACAATATTCCCCACGATTTCCTCACCCGTCCGGGCGGGCATACACACGAATATTGGAATAATGCAATAGATTATCAACTGCTGTTTTTTTATAAATATTTCCACCCTAATTGACCGAAAATCTTCGATAGATAAAAGGCATTTCAAGCCCGCTAAGCATTTCTATCAGGTAGTGATATACATATTTACAACTTATAAATGTAGGTTTATTTTTTTTCTTTCTATTCCGATTCCGGGTTTTATCCCGTCAGACCGGTTCGCCTGGAACGATCCGCTAAGGCTTTCCTTCACTGACCGGCGGAACTCCTCACTTCGTTCGTCAGACACCACCGGTCGGGCGTTCGGAAAACCTAACCGGCTCCTCGTTCCCGCTCCAATGGTCTTCCGCCATAAAACCCTGCATCTATCGTTAGCACTACCGGGCAAAGAAAATATAAGGAAGTTTTTACAATTAAATTCCGGGGCAG
>NZ_CFKYFN010000040.1:0-1283 GCF_985060555.1 Odoribacter sp.
GTGAGGGCGATCGTAAACCAGAACGGGGTCGTTACTGCTGAATACGACTACATGCCATACGGCATGCAGCATAAAAACAGTTCTTTGGCAACATCTGATACTAACGAATTCAGGTACAACGGAAAAGAGTTCCTGTCCAGGTTCTGCGTCGACCTATACGACTCGCAGGCCAGATTGCAGGGTATGAACGCACGGTTCAACTCGATAGACCCCCTTGCAGGGGATACGCCCCACGTAAGCCCGTATGTCTATTGTGCCGGGAATCCTATTTTTCGCATAGATCCCACTGGTTTGGCATCCGAAACGCCCTATCATTATAATTGGGAAACCGGCCAATATGAAGATGCAAACGGGCACGGTGTCGTTTGGGGCACAGTTTGGTATTACTTAAAATCTTCGGCAAATGAGTTTGTTGAAAAACAAGTACAAAAATTTGAATCTCGCTTGGACAATGCGGTCAATAACGGAAGTGTTGCGACTGCATCCGTAGCTATGACTGCCGAATTTATTTTTGGAATTGGCCCCGATAAAAGAAATTTCGACGAAGAGCATATCATGACCCAATCGCTAAAGAACTCATATATGACAAAAATAGCATTACGAAAATTCTGGGCAGCATATTCAACAGGTCATACTCCTACTCATTACAGAGTGGATTGGGGGCCAGTCGGGCTTTTTTATGAAACAGGCGTTATCAGTGAGGCATGGCATGACAGGGGATTCTCAACCCCTCAGTTTACCGGAACAGCTACTTACTTTTTTAATATTAACGGAAATAACTTAAATATTACAGTCAAAGACGATAAAAACGAGCGTTCTCTATTATTTCACTTTCCAGGCACAGACCGTCACATACGGGATGAAAACAAATTCATGGGAAAAACATCTCAAAGTTACACTTTCTCAGTACCCTTATCGGAGATACCCCAATTAATAAACTAAATAATTAATATGAAAAAAATTATTTTTCTTTTTTTAATCTCCTGTTCTGTTGTATCATGTCAATACAATTGGCCTATTACAGCAGGATATATAATCACATCTGATATTCCGATGCCAGATTCTTGTGATACTAAATTCGGAGTTTTAATTTATAAAAATGATTACACGGAATACATTGCCGGCTCAATTAAACATGTCTATTACAACGATAAAATTATTGTGGCGCAACAAGACTCTCCGGCACAGCCTACATGGTATATTATCCAACCCCGGGAATACGATTATTTGAACGGCGCATGGGATGACAGGATCATAGGCCCAGTCAGCACCGAACAACGCGA
>NZ_CFKYFN010000041.1:0-20132 GCF_985060555.1 Odoribacter sp.
AAGGCAAAATACCCCCTTGTAGAATCGGATATTTGATTTCAGTCTCCAATAGGGATACGAATAAATCGAGGGTGCCAAATACTTTTTGGACACCCTCTTTTTTTAATCGTTGCTCTAAAGCCTTTTCTTTATCTTTTCAGGTTTATAGCCATGAACAAGCTCGAAGATATTATCCGCTATGAACAATTCGATAATCTCGAATTCATTGCTTCTCAGATTGTTGCTGGTTTTATCACCGGTTTGCACCGGAGTCCTTATCATGGTTTTTCTGTAGAATTTGCCGAACACCGGGTATACAATACCGGAGAATCGACCAAACACGTCGACTGGAAGCTTTATGCCCGGACAGAGAAGTTATTCGTCAAACAATTCGAAGAAGAGACAAATTTACGGTCGTATCTGGTGCTGGATACTTCTTCTTCGATGTTGTTTCCTTATCCGTCGGCGAAAGTCTCTAAGCTCCGGTTTTCGGTTTATTGTGCAGCAGCCTTGATTCACCTGCTCCGGAAACAACGGGATGCTTCGGGATTATGTCTGTTCTCGGACCGGATCGAAGTGTTGACGGATGCAAAATCGAACAGCACCCACATACAGACGATGTACGCCCACCTTCAGGAGATTTTGCAAAATCATTCGGTTTCCCTGAACAAACCCACATCGACAGCCCAGGTGCTCCACCAACTGGCGGATACCATACAAAAAAGAGCGTTGGTCGTTATTTTCACCGATATGTTTTCGAACGGAGATACGGAAGAACTCTTTTCAGCTCTCCAACACCTCTGCTATAATAAACACGAGGTGATCCTCTTTCACGTCAAAGACAAACGGATGGAAGAAGCATTCGAATTTTCGAACCGCCCCCATCTCTTTATCGATCTGGAAAGCGGCCGGGAAATCAAATTTTCTCCAAATGAAATCCGGGAGACTTATAAGCAGAAAATGGCCGAATTTTACCAGGAACTAAAACTACGTTGCGGACAACTCCGGATCGACTTTGTCGAAGCCGACATCGACCGGGAATTCCACGAAGTATTATTCCCCTACCTGTTAAAACGCAGCAAATTATATTGATTCATTATCTTCAAAAACGGTTGTATCGACAGGTATTTCTGTATTTTCCTGCCGGACATCCGGAATAAGAGTCAACATGCGGATAACCGAATCCCTGACGACCTCATACCGATTCAAATCTCCGTCTTTCAATGTTTTCTGAGGTTGCGATTTGATTGTCAGCGGATTGATCGGCTTACCGTTTTCATATACCCTGAAATCCAAATGCGGGCCTGTGGCCAGACCGGTAGCCCCGACATATCCGATGACCTGCTTCTGGGCAACATCTACCCCTACTTTGATTCCCTTTTCGAATCGGGACAAATGCATATAGGTCGTCGTATAAATACTATTGTGTCTGATTTTGACGTAATTTCCACCTCCCTTGGCCTGATAACCTTTTGCAATAACCCGGCCTTTCCCGATGGCATACACCGGAGTACCCGTCGGCGCAGCATAATCTACACCGTGATGAGCCCGGTAACGCTTCAACACAGGGTGGAAACGGCTGTTCGAGAAACGGGAAGAAATCCTGAAAAAATCCAAAGGAGCTTTCAAAAAGGCCCCCTCCAAACTCTTTCCTGCTCTGTCGTAATATAATTTTTCTCCGTTCAGTTCGAACGGTATGGCATAATAAGTACTGTCACCATGCCGGAAAGCAGCCCCCAATACATTAAAATTAAGCAAACTCTTCCCATCGACATATTCCTGCTCATAAATCACGCGGAACTCATCCTGTTTTTGAAGACCGAAAAAGTCGATGGTCCACCCGAAAATATTCGATAATACGACGGCCAATTGCGGATCGGCATTGTATTTCGACATGGCCAGCCACAAAGAAGACTCAACAACACCATGCAACTCATTCCTGCGCCATTCGACCGGATTTTCCCCCATCGTCACCCGGTAATCTCCCCGCAAATCAAAAACGACATAAGATTTGGGATCGATTTCATACACAAAATAACAGGTCTCCGGTATACTGTCCCTGGTGGTAAATACCGCATAAGCCTGATCGCTCCTGATCTTACGTACATCGAAGACATCTTTGGATTTTTCTACCAGCCGATGCACTTCTCCCACCGATAAGCCATGTTTCTGCAATATCGTAGAAAGACTTTGATTCCTTTTGACAATACCATAATCCACATCGTAATCATCGATGGGTATACCATATTTATAAGTAATCTCCTTCACTTCAAGCGAATCCGTCACTTCGATCTCATCCAACGGTTCAGTAGTCTCTTTCTTGGGCATAAAAATCACTACTAACAACACGATTCCCAGTAGTGATGAAAAGATAATCTGTTTTTTCTTTGACATTGGTTATTGAGTTATTGAGTTATTGAGTTGCTGAGTTGCTGAGTTGCTGAGTTGCTGAGTTATTGAGTTG
Source organism: Odoribacter sp. (assembly GCF_985060555.1). Taxonomy (NCBI): domain Bacteria; kingdom Pseudomonadati; phylum Bacteroidota; class Bacteroidia; order Bacteroidales; family Odoribacteraceae; genus Odoribacter; species Odoribacter sp. Next base: position 2,444 of record NZ_CFKYFN010000041.1, read on the forward strand.
CTGAGTTGCTGAGTTATCGGGAGACTAAATCACCGGGAGACTGAGGGGTTTTGCTTTTCCATACAGCAAACCAAACGACAGCGATCAGAACACAGAACAACCCGATATAATAAGATACGATCTGAGTCAATCCGAAACCTTCGGGAGCGATACACAGATAGGTCGAACACACACAGGTCATAAACAAAGCAGGAATCAAAGTAATCCAATAGTTTTTACCCGTCTGTACCAGATAAACCGTAATGGCCCAAAGGGTAAAGACGGAGAGGGTCTGATTCGACCAGGCAAAGTACCGCCAGATCATATCGAATCCCGCAGCATCCCGGAGGCTATACAATAACAATCCTATAGCAGCCAGAAACATCGGGACACAAATATACAAACGGCGGCGGATACTTTTCTGTTCCATGCCCATAAAGTCGGCCACAATCAGACGGGCCGACCGGAAAGCCGTATCGCCGGAAGTAATCGGAGCAGCTATCACACCCAAAATCGCCAGAATACCTCCCACCGATCCCAACCAACTTTTCGTAATGGCATCTACAATGACGGAAGCATTGTTTTCGGCCATACCGTTCTCATGATAAAAATAAGTAGCCGCAGCCGCCCAAATCAGAGCCACGATACCTTCCGTGATCATTGCCCCATAAAAAACGGGACGTCCGTATTTCTCACTCTTCATACAACGGGCCATCATCGGCGACTGTGTGGCATGAAAACCGGAAATAGCCCCACAGGCGATACTCACGAACATAATCGGGAAAACGGGCAGATTCGCCGCATTCGGATGGGTATTTTGTAAGCCGTCCCACAACTCCGGTAAAACCGGATGATTGACGTACAGCATGACTAAAATCCCGACAGCCATAAACAACAAAGCAATAGCAAAAATGGGATAAATCTTTCCGATAATCTTATCTACGGGTAACAGGGTTGCCAAAATATAATAAAGGAAAACGACGACTATCCAAAAAGAGGTGTCCAAAGCATCGGGTGTCAGCTTAGCCAGCAAACCGGCAGGCCCGGCAACGAAAACCGCTCCCACCAACACCATCAGGATTACTGTAAAACCACGCATCACCTGCTTGGTGGTCATCCCCAGATAACGTCCGATAATCTCAGGCAAACTTTCACCTCCATGCCGGATCGACAACATCCCCGAAAAATAATCGTGCGTAGCCCCCGCCAGCACACTCCCCAAGACAATCCATAAATAAGAAGCCGTCCCGAACTTAGCCCCCATGATAGCACCGAAAATCGGTCCCAAACCGGCAATATTCAAAAACTGAATCATAAAGATCTTCCAGGTCGGCAAGGGGATATAATCCACTCCGTCGGCCTTTGTCAATGCCGGAGTCGGCCTTTTCGCCTCCGGCCCGAATACCCGCTCTACATAACGGCCATATACAAAGTAGCCGACGACCAGAATCAGCAAACAAATTGTAAATGAATACATAGCTTATCAAGTTTTTACATCCCTATTTTCTTTTTTTTCCTTTCGGTTTATTTTCCTTTTTCCTGCCTTTCGTTTTCGATTTCCGGCCGATATCTTCCCGGCTCTTTCCCAAAGGCCTGATCACCCCTTCTTCGTCTGCTCCCTTAACCAACTCATAGTCCAATTGGCGAGCCACCAGATTCGCTTTAGCCACTTTGATCGTTACCCGGTCTCCCAGTTGATAGATCTTATGGTGATGACGTCCGACAATGCAATAATTTTTCTCATCGAATTCATAAAAATCGTCATCCAATTCGGTCATCGACACCAATCCCTCACATTTCGAATCTTCCAGTTCGACATAAAATCCCCATTGTGTGACACCCGAAATCGTACCTTCGAAATCTTGTCCGATTTTATCCGCCATAAATTCCACCTGCTTGTACTTGATAGACGAACGTTCGGCATTAGCCGCCACCTGTTCCATATCGGACGAATGCTTACAATATTCTTCGTATTTTTCTTTATTGACCGAGCGTCCACTGTCCAGATAACGTTGCAGCAACCGATGCACCATCACATCCGGATAACGCCGGATCGGTGAGGTGAAATGGGTATAATAATCGAAAGCCAGACCATAATGTCCGATATTATCGGTCGAATAGGCAGCCTTAGCCATCGTCCGTACCGCCAGGGTTTCGATCATATTTTGTTCGGGTTTGTCTTTTACTTCGGCCATCAGGTTATTCATCGAAGAAGTAAGGGCTTTGCGGCTACCTGTTTTCAATCCATACCCGAATTTAGCCACAAAACGGTTGAATTCTTCCAACTTTTCAGGCAGCGGGTTTTCGTGAATACGGTATACGAAAGTAGGTGCTTTTTTTCCACTCTTGGGTTTACCGATCCGTTCGGCCACTTTCTTATTCGCAAGCAACATAAACTCTTCGATCAGCTTATTGGCTTCCTTCGAACGCTTGAAATACACACTCACCGGATGTCCCTTTTCATCCAGGTTGAATTTCACCTCTACCCGGTCGAAATCGATCGCTCCGGCTTTAAAGCGATCCTGACGTAATTTTTGAGCCAACCGGTTCAACAGCAGAATTTCCTCCCGGTAATCCCCTTCGGCACCTTCGATCCGCTCCTGAGCTTCTTCATAAGTAAACCGGCGATTCGAACGGATCACCGTACGCCCGAACCATTGGTCCAAAACCTGTGCGTTAGCGTCCAATTTAAAAATAGCAGAAAAACACAACTTATCTTCATCGGGTCTTAACGAACAAACCCCGTTACTCAAGCGTTCCGGTAACATCGGAATGGTCCGGTCGACAAGATATACCGAGGTAGCCCTCGCATAAGCCTCTTTATCGAGCACCGTATTTTCTTTGACATAATAACTGACATCGGCGATATGCACACCGACTTCATACACGCCTTCCTTCAACGTACGGACAGAAAGGGCATCGTCGAAATCTTTCGCATCTTTCGGGTCGATAGTGAAAGTGGTCAATTCGCGGCAGTCGCGGCGCTTGCGGATCTCCTCTTCAGGGATATCCAAAGGGATCTTTTCAGCCGCTTTCAACACATTGGGCGGGAACTTCACCGGCAATTCATATTCGGCCATAATCGCATTCATTTCCGTATCGTTATCCCCGGGACGCCCCAACACCTCGATCACTTCTCCCACAGGATTCTTCTGATTTTCAGGCCAATCTTTGATTTTTACCACCACTTTATCCCCGTTTTCGGCTCCATTCAAATGTTCCGTCGGGATGAACACATCATAGGGCAACTGCTTACCGGTCGGTATCAGGAAAGCGTAATTCGCCGACCGTTGTACTACGCCGACAAAAGTACCTTTCTTCCGTTCCAGGATCTCGACCACCTCTCCTTCGGGGCGGCGGTCACGACTCCGGGCATATACCAAAACCTTCACTTTATCTCCGTTCAGGGCGTGTTTGAGGTTAGGAAAAGCAACAAACACATCCTCTTTACTCTCGTTTGAAATGATATAGGCCGACCCTTTGGCTGTCAACTCGACTTCACCGGTAATATAAGCCCCTCTCTGCCGCATTTTATATCTTCCTGTCGAAATCTCTTCCAACTCTCCTTTTTCTCCTAATTCCCGCAACACTTCCGAGATCTGGCGTTTCATATCCATACTCTTCACCTGCAATCGCATCGCCAACTGCTTATAATTATAACTCTCACCCGGGTGATTACTCATCAGTGCCAAAAGGCGTTTACTCAACTCCGGCTTACTCATGGTCGGCTCGCTTTTCTTTTTATTTTTGCCCATACCTCTTATTTTAGTGCCCTAATTTAGTGTTTTTTTCGATTGATTATACAAAAATCCGGGCAATGAATTATAATTTTCCTCCCGGCCAAGGCCGTTATTTTGTTTTACCGGAGCTAACGAAACAAAAAAGCGGCCCCGGAAAGAGGCCGCTCGTCGTTTTTATAAATCCCTTATTTAATCAATCCCTTATCGAATTTTTCTTTCACTTTAACCAGCATATCGACCGTCATATTCTGAAGGTTGTATTCCGGCTTCCAGCCCCATTCTTCCCGGGCACAAGAATCGTCCATACTGTTAGGCCAGCTATCGGCAATAGCTTGTTTTACCGGATCGATCTGATAATCCATCTTAAAATCAGGTAAGTGTTTACGGATCTCGGCAGCAATTTGCCCGGGTTCGAAACTCATAGCGGCAATATTGAAGCTATTGCGGTGTTTTAAACGGGAAGGATCGGCTTCCATCAACTGTACCACTGCATTGAGCGCATCGGGCATATACATCATATCCATATAAGTACCGGCTTTCACATTACAGGTGAAAGCTCCTCTGCGGATAGCATCGTAATAAATTTCTACAGCATAATCGGTGGTGCCACCTCCCGGAAGCGTGACATAAGAAATCAATCCCGGGAAACGCACGCTACGGGTATCTACACCGAAACGGTTGAAATAGTAATCGCTCAGCAACTCGCCCGTAACCTTACATACTCCGTAAATCGTAGTATTGGAACGTTGCAACGTATCCTGAGGAGTTTTATCTTTCGGCGTATCTTTACCGAAAGCACCGATAGAACTCGGAGTAAACACAGCGCAATCGTTATCTTTCGCAATATTTAAAGAATTCGTCAGCGCCCCGATATTGATATTCCAGGCCAACACCGGATTTTTCTCTCCGGTAGCCGACAATAAAGCCACCAGATTAAAAATCGTGTCGATACCGTATTTTTTGACTATTGCCGTATATTTCTCTCCATCCAGCGCATTCAGCTCTTCGAACGGACCGGCTTCCGCCAAAACTTTACATTTTTCAGCACTGATATCAGCAGCTACAACATTATTATTTCCATAAATGGATCTCAGATGAGGGACAAGTTCAGAACCTATTTGCCCGCCAGCACCGACAATCAATATTTTTTTCATTGCAGATTGAGTTATAATAGTTTCAAACAATCGGGTAGAACACCACTTTATTCTCTGCAAATGTATATAATAAAATCACCCGTTAGACTAAAAATTGAAATATTTTTCAGTGTTTAAATGAAAAGTTTTAAGTTATTATCCTGTTCCGCTTCATAATAGTAATCGATCTGGAGATTAGGCATTTTAGAAGCCTGAACAGCCAACTGGTCACAACGTTCGTTTTCGGGGATATCGGCATGTCCTTTTACCCAGACGAACTTCACCTGATGTTGCCGGTATATAGCCAGAAAGCGTTTCCACAAATCCGGGTTTTTCTTATCTTTAAATCCTTTCTTCTCCCATCCGAACACCCAGCCTTTTTCAACAGCATCGACCACATACCGGGAATCCGAATAAACGACCACCTGCCACCCGGGTTGCTTCAGTGCTTCCAATCCCACGATGACAGCCAGCAATTCCATCCGATTGTTGGTCGTCCTCCGGAATCCGGCCATCAGTTCTTTGCGATACACTCCGGCTTTCAATACAACGCCGAACCCTCCCGGACCGGGATTTCCACTTGCAGCACCATCGGTATATATAATGATCGGATCAGCCATATATAGATTCAATTCGAATTAGGTGGACAAAAGTAGTAATTAAAACGCAATTTTCCGGCTTTCCGGGAAAACGCCTATAGACTTTCATTCCCGATTAGTTCCAGGCCTATAATTTTCAGTTCAGTTACCCAAAAACAGCATTAATCTTTAAAAAAATCCATTTTTTAGTTATAGCGGTTAAACCTGACTTCTGAAACCTTTGTAACCATTTAAACCGCTGAAACTATTTAAAAACAGATATAATTTTTTCTTTCTATTCCGCCATAAAACCCTTCATTTTCCGTTAACGCTATTTGGTAAAGGAAGGTTTAGAAGGGTTTTATAGTATCAAATATCGGATCACATCTATCAGTATATGGAAATCTAGATTATTTCATCGGAATAATTTCTTATAAGATATTGATTAATCGATTAAGTTAGTTGTTCTTTTTATCTGTTTATTGTATGCAAGACAATTCGGATAGTTCGTTTACATAAGAATAATAAAATGACAAGCTTCTTAAATAGATTAAAAATACGTATATTTGTCCCGATGAATAAGGTTACCGATATAGACCTTCAATGGTATGAAGCTGTCAGACAAGACAACTATCCGGCTTTTGAGAAATTATTCCAGAAGTATTACGATCCCTTGTGCCGGTATGCCCAGGGTTTATTGGCCGATGGTTCACTGGCCGAGGATGTGGTTCAGGATATGTTCATCCACTTTTGGGAAAACCGGATCAAATTGCAGGTGAAAGATTCACTCCGGGCCTACTTCTATACCTGCATCCGCCACCGGGCCCTCAAAAATCTGCAAAAACAGGCCATTGTCCGGAAACATAACCCGAAATTGACCGAATTTATCGAATACCTCCTCCATTCCGAATATTCGGTCGAAGAAGAGCAGGAAATCGAACGGATCAAAGCCATCATGCAGGAGTTACCGCCCCAATGTTTGAAAGTTTTCATGCTGAGTGCTATCGAAGAAAAAAAATACACCGAGATCGCCGACGAACTTTCGATCTCGGTCAATACCGTCAAAACCCATATCTCTAAAGCTTATCGGTTGATCCGGGGACAATTACATTCGGAAGAATCGCTCATTTTGTGGTATTGGCTGATGAGTCAGTCCACCTGCCTGAAAAGCGAAATGAACATCAGGTTATAAAATTTTTATAAAAATGCATCACCCTTTTTTCAGGAAGAGGTATCTTATTATAAAATTTATAAACTAAATTCAAGTATTGTGAAAACAGGTCTTATTATCGGTATATATTTTGCCTTGGTGTGCTGCCGGGAAAAAATACAACCGGCGGTAGTACAGGCTGACTTAAGCGAAGCGGTATATACCGATACGACCTGGTTTGCAGATTGCGAAATCGTATTTCCCGAAACAACGGACCGCTCTCTGATTAGTATGATAAATAAAATAGTACTTACCCCGGAGCGAATCTTCCTGTTCGACATACAAGACAAGAAAATACTGCTATTCACCCGTCGAGGCAAATTTATTACCGATATCCGTCCCCATGGAAGGGGACCGGGCGAATGGCTCGGTATCACCGATTTTACCGTCGATGAAACCGACCGGGAAATAATTGTCACGGCCGATCGTCCATATAAATTTTTGTATTACGATTACAACGGTAACTTCCTTCGGGAAAAAACAAGCGAAGCTTTCTATACTGAAATAACCCGAACAACAGATAACATACTGGCTATCAATTCAAAAGTATTAGAACCCAAACATTACTTATCCCTGCTGAATGAAGAAGACCACCGGATTACGGTTGCGAAAAAAATTCCTTTAGCATTCACTTACCGGGGGGAATTCCGTTGCCGCGGGAGTTATTTATTAAAGAGCGAACACCTGTATTTCACTCAAAACGGAGATTACACCATTTACAGCTGGGACAACAACCGTATAAAACCTGTGGTTACCGTGGATTTCGGGAAATATAGCTACAATCCGACTCAACTGAATGAAGAGCCTCATGCACCTGCAACCCGAAACAAAGTGCTTTCGATCATAAATGTAAAAGAAATACGCAGTAATCTCTTTTTCAACACCAATAAAATAGGCCTGTTTGTTTATAACAAAACCCGGCATCAAATTGTACACGCCTACGGCATAACCAATACAAACCTTGGAATTGTCCTGCATAACAGCATCGCTACCGAAGATACACACAACGAAATTGTCGCTTTCTCTTACGACATGCCTATATTACAACGTAAACTCACCGGAATAGCATCCGATAATCCTGTTATAAAACAAATACAAAATGCCAAAGAAGATGATAATCCGCTATTATTCCTTTATAAAAGTATTTAGCATAAAATAAACGGACGATTAAATAGTCAAAAGTTTACAAAATTCACAAAGTTTACAAAGCACATAGATATCGACTGCATTTTGTCAAATAAAATCCGATAACCGGTAAATAAAAATATTTTCCCCAAGGGTTATATACACCTGATCACCACCATACATATATTATTTATATATTAGTTTATCTTTCTGAATTCATCTTATTTTTCAGTGGAAGTGAAACTTCCAATTATTGTCAATTGTCATCTGTCGATTGTCCATTTTATTTTGGTGAATACCCACCAAAATAATCGTCCGTTTTTATGGAGAGAAAACTATCTGATAAAGAACGGTTTATCATTCAAGTAGCCGTCAATCGATCGGCAGAGAACCACTTTGACCGGCAAAAAGGCTGGAAACGCGTAAAACGCTGTACCAATAACGGTTACATTATTCGAAGACGGCATTCCTGGTTGGCTATTTGTGTATCGGCGCTATGTCTCCTTTCGGGAAGCGGTTATTTATTTATCCGTCACTTCGCTGTTTATCCCCCGGCAATTTCCCCCTCACCGGAGATTTACAAAGCCGACGGCATACCTGTATTGACCTTAGAAAACGGAGAGCAAATCTTCTTAAATCCGAACCAATCCCCTCTTATCAGGCCACAGACAGCAGCCAATCTTCAACTCGACAGTATTGTCCAATCCATCCGATATTTACCGACTGAAACTCCCGGATACGATTCTACTTTATCCTATCATTCACTCGAGATCCCCAAAGGAGGCGAATACAGGTTACAACTGGCCGACGGAAGCCGGATATGGTTGAATTCGGAATCTAGTCTCCGGTATCCGGTAAAATTCGGCTTACACCGACGCGAAATATTTCTGTCCGGCGAGATCTATCTGGAAGTAGTACCCGATACCCAACGCCCTTTCATCGTACACACCGCCAACCGGACTATAAAAGTTTTAGGAACCCGGTTCAACGTTCGCAACTATCCGACAGACAGTCTTTGGAGTACGACTTTAGTCGAAGGGAAAATACAAATCGGCCATAACGACACCACCTATATCCTAAAACCCGGAGAACAGTATACAGCATCCCGCCAAGAGGGACGTCCACAGATTTCTTCTGTCAATCCCGCCTTATATACCTCCTGGATATCCGGTAAAATCATTTTTCACAACGAACGTTTGGAAGAAATCATCCGGCAATTACAACGCTGGTATGATTTCGAAGTATTCTATACCGATCCGCAACTGAAAGGTCTCCACTTCGGCGGAGCAATCAACAAATACAACTCCTTCCAGGTGGTGTTGAAATACCTGGAACGCACAGCCGACCTGCATTTCGACATACAAGGCAGAACAGTGATCGTCCGGGGGAAACCCCATTCCCGATACCACCTCAATTACTAACAACTTAATATCTAATGTATGAAAAAAAATCAAATGAAAGTAAAAAGAAATCTCCTGCTATGTAGCTGGTTGAGTTTCTTCTTACTGATCAGTGTGCTTCCTGGCAATGCCTCGGTCTTTGCCCAGCAGGAAAAACTCGCTCTCTCATCGACACAGCTGACAGTAAGGGAAATTTTCGATGCTATTTCCTCCCAACTGCGTTATGATGTATTCTACAATGGCGAACAACTCGACCTCAACCGGAAAGTAAAATTCGCACAACAAGTCCTGAATCTCGAACAGGTTTTAGACGCGGTTGCCAATAATCGGTTCAAATATACCCTGGAAGACCGAACCATCATCCTGACTCCGTTAACTACTCCCCAAACCGTAAATAGCGTTACCCTGACCGGTCAGGTAACCGACCAGAGCAACACTCCTCTTCCGGGAGTGACAGTCCTGGTAAAAGGCACCAAACTAGGAACATCAACCGATCCCGAAGGAAACTTCAAATTGTCTCTGCCCCAACAAGAAAACACCATTCTGATCTTCTCTTTTATCGGTATGGAAAGTCAGGAAGTCCCGGTCGGCGATCCTAAAAAACCGATCAAAGTCATTTTAAAAGAGACGGCAGAAAATTTGAAAGAGGTGGTCGTGACCGGAATTTTTACCCGCAAAAAAAAAAGCTTTACCGGTTCTGCTTCCACTTACACCGCATCCGAACTCAAAACGGCAGGTACTCAAAACATTTTGCAAAGTCTGAAAACCCTCGACCCTTCTTTTGCCATTCTGGACAACACCTTATACGGCTCCGATCCGAACCGCCTGCCGAATATGGAAATCCGTGGGAAATCGAGTATGCTGGGTATGCGTGACGAGCTCGAAGCCGATCCGAACCAACCGTTGTTCATCCTCGACGGCTTCGAATCCTCCTTATCTGTAATCAACGATATGGATATCAACCGCATCGCTTCGATCACCATCCTCAAAGACGCCGCCTCGACAGCGATCTACGGATCGAAAGCAGCCAACGGGGTAGTCGTTGTCGAAACCGTCAAACCACAAGCCGGAAAACTGATGGTCAGTTACAATGGAAATGCCAATATTTCGATGCCCGATCTCAGTAGCTACAACCTCATGAATGCAAAAGAAAAACTGGCTTTCGAAAAATTAGCCGGGAAATACACCCCTGCTTCCTGGTCGGCGACAAGTGAATTCGAACTACAGAAATTATACAATCAAAAATTAGCCGAAATCGAAAGCGGGATAGATACCTACTGGCTGACAGAACCTTTACGGGTGGGAGTCAATCAGAAACACTCCCTCTATATCGAAGGAGGAGAAGGCAGTTTCCTGTTCGGTATCGGAGCCGGCTATAACGGTATCAGCGGAGTCATGGAGAAATCCAACCGGGAAGTTATCAGCGGAAATATCGACCTGATCTACCGTATCAAAAAATTCCAGTTCTCGAACAAATTTTCGATGACCAACACCAAAATCAAAAATCCGATCGTTGATTTCAGCGAATATGCTGCCGCCAATCCCTACTACAAAAAAAGAGACGAAGAGGGAAATATCGGTAAATGGCTCGAAAACAACGATTATACCAAAGCGGCCAATCCGTTGTGGAATGCCTCTCAAAACAGTCGTGACGAAGGCAAGCAACTCGCTTTATCCAACTATTTCGTGGCCGAATACACTCCCCTCGAAGCACTGAAAGTACGGGCCCGCTTCGGCATCAGCTACGGCAACGACGATACAGAAAAATTCATCTCCCGCAACGACACCCGCTTCGATACTTATGAGATCCTCAAAAAAGGGACTTTCAATACCACCAATACCCGAAGTAACCAATACGAAGGCGAGCTATCGGTAACTTTTGCCAAACTGATCGGCCGTCATCGTCTCAATGCCGTCCTCGGTGGTAACCTCAACAGTAACAAAACGCTGACACAAGGCTATAGTGCTCAAGGATTCCCGGAAGGTGATTTCGTATACCCCTCTTTCTCGAACGGTTATCCGGAGGGAGGAAGCCCTACCTATTACGAAAATACTTCACGGTCGATGAACGGCTATTTCAACCTGGGGTATTCTTTCGATGATCGTTATCTGATGGATTTCAGTCTGCGCGAAAACGGCTCTTCCGTATTCGGAGCCTCCAAACGCTATATCGGTACCTGGTCTGTCGGCTTAGGCTGGAACCTGCACAAAGAGAGATTCATTGCAGATCACCTCACCTGGATCGATTTCCTAAAACTGAGGGCCTCGATCGGTAACCCCGGCAACCAAAACTTCAGTTCGTCGAAAACACTGACGACATTCAATTTTCAATTGGCCTCTATGAATTATTTCGGTATGGGAGCCGTACTGAATCAGCTCGGTAACCCCGACCTCGACTGGCAGATCACCCTGGACAAAAATATCGGTATCGATATGACATTGATCGATAAACGCCTGAATATCACAGCAGATTATTACCACAAAGTAACCGACCCCCTATTGATAAACATCAGCATGCCCCTGTCTTCAGGGACAAGCAGTTACCTGACCAATATGGGAAAACAGATTTCCCAAGGCTTGACGCTTTCCGCTTCCTATTACATCATACAGAAACTGGATCAACGTTTCTCCTGGCTCGTCCGGGGTAACCTGAGAACCCAGAAAACCAAACTCGATAAGATCGGAAATAAACTCGACGAGCTCAATAAATCCGGCCAGGGCCACAACACGGTCAGATATTACAACGGAGCAGACCCCGACGATATCTGGGCCGTGAAATCGGCAGGGATAGATCCTTCTACAGGTCGGGAATTATTCTACGACAAAGAGGGCAATTACACCTACGACTTTTCTTATGACAACGAAGTGATCTGTGGAAATACCCGGCCCAAAATCGAAGGAGTGATCGGGACTTCTCTCAACTACAAAGGGTTCTCTGTCAGCATGAATTTCAGATACCAGACAGGTGCCAGCGTATTCAACGAAGCCTTGTTCAACAAAGTCGAGAATATTTCCGTCAGCGGTTTGAATAAAAACCAGGATAAACGGGCTTTGTACGAAAGATGGCAAAATCCGGGCGACAAAGTACGCTTCAAAGACATCGCGAATGCAGCCAGTACGCCGATGTCTTCACGCTTCATTCAGAAAGAAAACGTCCTGAGTATGGAATCCGTTTATGTCGGTTACGAATTTTATGAAGGCTGGATCAAAAAAATAGGTCTGAGCAATCTAAAGATTCAAGCCTCCATGCGCGATGTTTTCAGAGCTTCCACGATCAAATCCGAACGGGGAACTCTCTATCCGTTCGCACGCAGCCTCGAATTAGGACTTTCTTTTAACTTTTAAATCCGAATACGATGAATTTCAAAACTCTAATATTACTAAGCCTCATTTTATTGGGAGGAATTTGTACGGGATGCGATCGCTTTCTGGATGTCCAGCCCAAAGATCAATATACTGAAAAACAACTTTTGGCGACCCGGGGGGGTACTATACTGCCATGAACGGTTTATACAACAACCTAACTTCCAATTCGTTATATGGCAAAAATCTCTCATACGAATTGATCGATGTCATTTCAAAAAGATATGCTCCCCTGGCTAAAAGCACTTATCTGACCAGTCTGAATAGCTGGGGATATGCGGAGGAAAATGTCTCCAAGGCACTCGAGTCGACTTGGGCCACAGCCTACACGACCATCCTGAATTGCAATGTCATCCTGGAAAATCTGGCTACGCAGCAAGGCATACTGTCCCCGGCCGAAACCAATCTGATGAAGGGAGAATTACTGGCCCTCCGGGCTTTCCTTCATTTCGACATGTTACGCTTATTCGGCCCCATCTATAAAGAGGATCCTTCGGCCCCATCCATCCCTTACAACGAATCGGTAAAAATCATGAACCTTCCCCTATTATCAGCCGACTCGATCGTTCACAACAAGATCATGCGCGACCTGGACGAAGCCGAAAAACTATTGGCCAAAGACCCGGTCATCCCGGAAGGCCCTATGGCCTCCGCTTTGGAAGATGAAAACGAGGTATATCTGCGTTACCGCCAATTACGGATGAATTATTACGCTGTGTTGGCCTTAAAAGCCAGGGTATACCTCTATGCCGGCGAGAAAGACAAAGCTTTGCAAGCAGCCTATAAACTCCTGAAAGATAAGACGGTATCGGAATGGTTTCCCCCGGTAGATCCCAACAAACTACTGGCTAACAATGTCGATCCCGACCGGGTATTCTCTACCGAAGTCCTGATGGGGATATACATGAAGAAACGGGGCGATATCTATACCTACAGTTTCGATGCAGAAAATGCAGGAAACAATTTTTTACAACCCCGTAACTCATTCGTCGACGGCAATCTGTTTGCAGGAGAAACCCAGGATTACCGCTATCAATCCCAATGGGCTCAGGCGACGAGTATCGGAGTCACGGGTCATATATTCACCAAGTACAAAGCCATTCAGGACGGAGATGCTAAATTATTCTACAGCAGCTTCATGCCATTGATCCGCTTAAGTGAAATGTATTATATCGCAGCCGAATGCGAACCCAAGGTATCGGATGGCAACAGCTGGCTCAACCAAATCCGCACTCTGCGGGGCCTGCCCGAAATAACCATTACAGACGAAAATGAGCTGATGAGCAAACTACGTATCGAATATCTCCGTGAATTTTGGGGAGAAGGCCAGATTTTCTTTATGTACAAACGGCTGTTCGTCAACATCCTGAATACCGAAAATGGGCACAACACCTCTACTTATGGGGCCAGTGCCGCCCGTTACGTCCCCCCCATGCCGGCCAAAGAAATCGAAAACCGTTAAAACAGCATATTATGAAAACGAAAAAAATACTCTATCTCTTTCTTCTGCCTCTGATATTTACAGCTTGTGAGACAAAAGATATTCCGGTCTACACCTCGGACGATGCCGCTCTCTATTTTCAACGGACTGCTTCCTATATATGGGGAAGCACCACTGTCACCTATTCCAACAGCACCGAATTCACTTTTGCCGGAGCAGCTGCCGAAAAAAACAATGTCACCTATTCGGCCGAAGTACGTACGATGGGAAATGTCACCGACTACGACCGCCCTTTTAAAGTGGAAATCGATAAAGAAATGAGTACCGGAATCCAAGGCGTGCATTTCGATACGAACCTCGACACGTTAAAAATAAAAGCCGGCAAGAGTAATGCCTATGTGCGAATCACCTTTTACCGTACCCCCGATTTACTCGACAGTACCCTTACAGTCGTTCTGCACCTTATAGAAAACGAACACTTCAATGCCCGGATCGACGAATACAAAAAAACGAACCAATGGAACTCCAGCAGCGAAAACCTGGACGGTACCCGGTATACGTTCAAATTCAACGAACAATATTCCGAACCGACTTACTGGTCCTGGTTCGGTGAAGGTTTCCTCGGTCCCTGGACGCCTCAGAAATACATCGTTGTCAATTCGGTCATGGGCTGGACAGTGAACGATTGGTCGCAAGCCGGACAGGCCGGAGCGAAAGTCTCTTACGGACGCCTCGGATTCGCCGCCAAAGCTGTTCGTAATTACCTTCAGGAACAAGCCGATAACGATACCCCCGTAAAAGATAAGGACGGTTCCTACATGCAACTGGCCGACGGTTATACGGTCGACTATTCCCGATATGAATAACAACCGAAACATAAAATAACATTGAAAATCAAAATTCTATGAAACGATACAAACTATTCGTCCTCCTGTTCATTCCCCTGATCAGCTCGTGCTTCGACGACAAAGGAAATTACGATTATCATGAAGTGGCAGAAATCACGATCGAAGGTCTGCCGGAATTATTGGAAGTCGTCGGGGGAGCCGAACACATTGTGGCCGCCCCCACAGTCAAATCTTCTCTGGAAGGAATCATTACAGAGGATAACCCGAACTTCACTTTCACCTATAAAATGGAACTGAAAAGCGGAGGTACGATCGTAAACGGGGCATATTGGGGAGTAACCCTGAATAAAAACGGCCGAAAGGATGTGGATACGCTGGCTACCTTTGCAGCCAATACTTACTTATGTATGTTTATCGTCACCGATATCAGAACCGGCAGGGAGACGGCAAAACTATTCGACATCAAAGTCACCTCCCCCACTTACGAAGGCTGGATGGTACTCTGTAACGAAGGAGCTCAAAATCGTGTCCGGCTGGATATGATCTCCGTACTTTCTAAAGAAAGAACACTCCCGGCCTACGACCTGCTCGCCTCCCTGGGACTTCCGGAGGTGACAAACGCCCGTATGCTCGGTTGGGCCCCCAGCCGTTTCGCCAATCCGGGAGATGTCATTTACCTGATTTCAGAAAAAGGTTCCTATCTATTGGACCAGGAAACATTCAAAACAGACGAATCCTGGAATATAAAAGCCGTTGATTTTATCATACCTCCTGCAGACGAAGAACCTGTTTATTACATCTCCCTGAATTCGGGTAGCTCGTATGGAGGTGAGGCGAACTTTTGTGTCACCGACAAAGGGAATGCTTATTGCCAGGCATTGGGTACAGCAGGTGCTGCTTTCGAATATCCGATCAATACTTCCGAACGTGGCCTGGCTCCTGAATTTAAAGTCGCCCCTTACGTAGGAGTCAGTATGGCACGCCCCGGCAATGGTAATACTGCCCTTTTTTACGACACCGATAACCGGCGTTTCGTCGGCTGGTCGACAGGAACTACCGACAACCCGAAACAAATCCTATCTCCCCTGCAAGACCCCGAAGAGGCCCTGTTCAGTTTTAAAACCGGGATGGAACTGATCTATATGGAAAGTACACGTTTTTCCAATGGTCTGGTGTATGCCATCCTTCAGGATCAAAACGGCCAACGCCACATTTATGGAATCAATATGGGAGGTAACGGATTCGTACAGGAATCGAAATATGAAAATTTACAAGCCCCCGGCTTCGATCAAGCCAGCCGGTTCGCTTTCCATTCCCAGTTTCCCTTTCTGTTTTATGCCGAAGGCAATAAGGTGCATATGTACAATCTGGCCACCAATACCACCTACGAATCGGTGATCACTCTGCCTTCGACATCCGAAGTCACCTTCCTGAAATTCAATCTTTACCAACAGCCCCTCCTGACTCTGCTCAACGATCAATCGGAGGAATTTATGGCCCGGCAGTTCGAACTGATGGTCGGTTCATACGATAAAAACAGCACGGACAATAACGGAGGTACACTGGGTTTCTATAAGATCGACGGAATAAACAATAAAGTCAGCAAACGGACAGAGTACAGTGGTTTTGCCCGGATTGCAGATGTAGTATACCGTGAACGCCGTTAAAACACAGGATATAAAAGGGACAGCTGCCTGACAAACCCATGCTGCGATTTGTTGTGATCAGCGTCCCTTTTTCAGAAGAGATTGGCGGAACTAAAACTCCCGCCGCCCTACCCTTCAAGATACCGGATACAAAAAAGCCTTCGAAAGATAACTTTCGAAGGCTTTTGAGGTCGGTAGCAGATTTGAACTGCTGTACACGGTTTTGCAGACCGCTGCCTAACCGCTCGGCCAACCGACCCTGTTGCGATTTTGCGATGCAAAGATAGGATGTTTTCGTCAACTTCCAAAATAATCTGCAAAATTATTTCTCCAAAGTCACACTCGTACACCGAATTTGCCCTCCCAAAGGGGGATTCATCTTAGAAATCTTAATCTTAGCATACAGCAATTGAGGGAAAGCCGCATAAAGGGCGTCCAGCATACGCAGCCCGACATGTTCCAACAAATGAGAACGTTTCATCATCTCTACAGCAATAATTTCATAAGCCGTCTGATAACTTAAAGCATCCGTAATTTGATCCGAAACAGCGGCTTTATCACAATTATAGTGCAAACAGGCATATACTTTAAATTTATTTCCAACAGTCTGCTCTGCCTCGAAACAACCATGATAGGCAAAAAACTCCATTTCTTCGATTTCAAGAATTCCAGTCATAAAATAAAGATTAATTTATCCCACAAAAATACAGATAAAAGCAAGGGAAGAAAAGCGAACCTCCGAAAAAATACCGGCAAAGAACATCGAAAATAAAAAAAAGAGAGAGTAAAATAAAAAATGAAAGGGCCGGTGAACCGACCCTTAAACATTTACTAACTACTAACCTAAACCATACAAACTTATGAAAAACAATCTTTTTTAAAGACGGTGCAAAGGTAAGGACATTTCAGACAAATACAACAACCAACCAACAAATAAATGTTAATTATTTTGTTAATATATAGTTAAAATACATATATATAAAATCAGAATCGATACAAAGGTTTCCGGCCTGCATAAATATGTGATATTCTGCCATTTTCAGAACAGACAAAAAATTATTTTCTGTTTTTTCTAAAATATTTTGCCAATATAAAAAATTCATCTACATTTGTACCCGCAATCAGATAAGATCGCACGGGCGCTTAGCTCAGTTGGTTCAGAGCATCTGGTTTACACCCAGAGGGTCGGGGGTTCGAATCCCTCAGCGCCCACAAAAGGAAGTCAA
>NZ_CFKYFN010000042.1:0-3994 GCF_985060555.1 Odoribacter sp.
ATGACCGGAGCTCAGAGCAGGAAGATTCATACGGAGCCGGAATGGGCATGGTCTCTGGCGGACCAGGCACATAAGCTCGGCATTCCGGTGTTTATGAAGGAAGACCTTGTCCCTATCATAGGGGATGAAAATATGATTCAGGAAATGCCGGAAGAATTTAATAAAGTGTTAGAGGTACAGAAATCATGGAAGAAGTAATAAATGGAATCCTCATTCGTGAGGTGGAAACAAAGAACATCATGACTAAGTCTAGTCTGCCGGTAGGCGGTTACTCGGTCAATCCCTATGTGGGCTGTACACATGCCTGCAAGTATTGCTATGCTTCTTTTATGAAGCGCTTTACCGGACACACGGAGAAATGGGGTACTTTCCTTGATGTAAAGCATTGGCCGGAAATTAAAAATCCGAAGAAATATGCCGGACAGCGGGTGGTCATTGGTTCTGTGACGGATGGCTACAATCCACAGGAGGAGCAATTCGGGAATACCAGAAAACTTCTGGAGCAGCTGATCGGCAGTGACGCAGATATTCTGATCTGCACAAAGTCGGATCTTGTGGTACGGGATATTGATCTGCTGAAGAAGCTTGGACGTGTAACCGTTTCATGGTCGATCAACACACTGGATGAAAATTTCAAGAACGATATGGACTCTGCTTCGAGCATTGAGCGGCGTATCGCTGCTATGAAGCAGGTATATGAAGCAGGTATCCGTACAGTCTGTTTCGTATCCCCGGTATTTCCCGGTATCACGGATTTTGAAGCAATCTTTGAGCGGGTAAAGGATCAGTGCGATCTGTTCTGGCTCGAAAATCTCAATCTTCGAGGCGGTTTCAAAAAGACAATTATGGATTATATCGCCGGACAATATCCTGATCTTGTACCACTTTACGACGAGATCTATAACAAGCATAACCGCAGCTACTTTGAAGCACTTGAAGTAAAAGCTGAGAAAATGGCTAAGAAGTATGATTGTGCCTTTGTGGATAATGAAATGCCTTATGGCAGAGTCCCGCAGGGGCATCCGGTGATTGTAGATTATTTCTATCATGAGGAAATCCGTGGGACAGAGAATACCGGAAAAAGAAATCGCTAATTTCCAGTTTGGAGAATTGAGAAAATCGGAATTTGACGAGGTAAGTAATTATGGATGTATGCAGTTTTATTAAGGCTGTGTTGGCTCAAGATGAGAACACAATCAGAAGTTTTTTTCACAAAGATGCGTATGTGAATTGGCATTGTTCCAACGAACACTTTACGGTCGATGAGTTCATTATTGCAAACTGTGAATATCCAGGTGATTGGGATGGAACAGTTGAACGAGTTGAAGTGATAGGCGATTTATTCATCACGGTAACAAAAGTTTATCCCCAAGATAGAAGTGTATATTTCCATGTGGTGTCATTCATAAGAACAGCAAATGATAAAATTACGTCAATGGATGAATACTGGGCTGATGATGGAAATCCTCCACAATGGAGAATAGATAAGCACATAGGCACACCAATTATATAAATTCAAGTTTGTCAATTACAGGTGACATTGAAAGAGACAGCCCATTCAAGGTGCTGGCTCTTTCAAAAATTCCATTCTAATAAATTGCACGACAACTTATCAAAAAATAAGCTCACCATCCGGTCTTTACTATCCTATCTTTCTTACTGTCTGTCCGCAAGTTTTATGGTTTTCATCAGTGTATTCTCCAGCACACCTGCCGGACAGTCATCGCTATCCGGCTTAACTTTTTACAGCAATGTATTCAGATCCACCAGGGTTCCGCCCTCGATCTCCACGCACTTGTCACTGTTTAACTGCAGCCATACGCTGCAGGCATTGGGGTTATATACCTTTTCGTAATCCGCAGAGAACTGTAAACGTTTCGCTGCATCCATATAATCAATGATCTCGATGTTGGTGGCGTACCAGATGTCGTCTCTGCCGCCCATGTATTTACAGAAGTTCTCGATCACATCCCAGTTGTCATTATTATCGAACTCGTAGCTGTGCCCCCAGACATACATCAGCTTCAGGTACTGGCTCTTCTTGAAATCGGCGAAAAATTCCGCGTACTCCATCAGCTTCGGATCATTATGATGGCAGGTAGCATGCCACTCCAACGGATCCTTTGGCAGTGCAAAATCCGGAACCGTCTCTACCACTCTGGCATAAGCCACGCCCAACTGACGGTACAGCTGTTTGATCTCTTCACTGTAAGAACCGTTGGGATATGCATGTCCTCTGATGATCCGGCCGGTCCATTTCTCCAGACCTTTCCGGTCTTCCAACAGTTCCTCTGCGACTTCCACCAGTGGGCATCTCTCAATGGTGGGATGGGTCATGGTATGAGTTGCGATCTCATGACCGTCGTATAATCCTTCCATTTCCTCGAAGGTCATACGGGGCCGCTCTCCGACCTGTCCGTAATTCAGGTTGAAGGTTGCCTTGATCCCGTATTTATTAAAAATACCGATCAGCCGCTTATCCTGTAACTTACCATCATCATAACTCATGGTCAGAGCTTTGGCTTTTCCGCCGGGAAAACAAGTATATACTTTCATCTTTTCCATCCTTTTCTACTGTAATTTCTGTTGTGGTTTTAAAATATGATAATTTTCATCCCACATGTTTTCATCATATTACGACTGGAATAATTTTGCAACTGATAAGAATCCGGCATTAACCCTCTTTATCGTGCAGAATTTTCCATTGCCTTCCTTTCATTCATCCTTTAATATAGTAAAATATACAACCAATAAACGAATTACAATGAGAAGGGAGCATATTTATGAAAAAATTCAACTCCTTCCGTAATCGCCAGAACGGCTTTGAAGATTTAGGTTCCGGCACCGCGGAAGCAGCAAAAACGAAAAAAAGCTGGTGGAAAGTCCCCGGCATCATTCTTGTGATTCTGGTAATCGCTATTTTTGCTTTTAATTCCACTTACCAGATCCGTGAACAGGAGCAGGCGGTTCTGATCACTTTAGGCCAGGCCAAAGCGGTAACGGATCCCGGACTTCATTTTAAGATACCATTCATCCAGCAGGTTCGTAAAGTAAATACCACCATTCAGGGATTTTCCCTGGGATATGATGTAGATTCCAATTCTTCGGAAACCGACGATTCTCTCATGATCACTTCCGATTACAATTTTGTCAACGTCGATTTCTTCGTAGAGTATCGCTTCAGCGATCCGGTAAAAGCAGTCTATGCTTCCAAAGACCCTGTGCTGATCCTGCGTAACATCAGCCAGAGCTGTATCCGCACTGTCATCGGCAGCTATCCGGTAGATGACGTACTGACCACCGGTAAAAATGAGATTCAGGCTGCTATTAAAGAAATGATTCTGGAGCGTCTGAGCGAACAGGATATCGGTATCCAACTGGTAAATATCACGATCCAGGATTCCGAGCCGCCTACCTCCGAAGTCATGGAAGCTTTCAAGGCTGTGGAAACCGCCAAGCAGGGGAAAGAAACCGCTCTGAACAATGCCAATAAATACCGCAATGAACAGCTTCCTCTGGCGCAGGCACAGGCCGACGGTATCATCAAAGACGCTGAGGCGCAAAAGGCCGAGCGCATCAATGAGGCTACTGCACAGGTTGCGCGTTTTAACGCTATGTACGAGGAATATATCAAGAACCCGACAATAACTAAACAGCGCATGTTCTACGAGACCATGGAAGAAGTCCTGCCGGATCTCAAAGTAGTCATCGAAAGTCCAAACGGCAATACACAGACCTTCTATCCTTTGGAATCTTTCACAGGTACGACAACCGGTTCTTCCACGGAAAACAGCACCCCTGAAACCGCACAATAATCATTGTCTACAGAAAGGCAGTTTTAATAATATGAAAAAATTAAAAAATATATCTCTGATTCTATTGGTACTGGTGCTGCTGATCATCGGATCCTCCAGCATTGTCGTTACCAACGAAAACGAATACAGTCTGATCCGACAGTTCGGTAAAGTAGACCATGTAGTGAGTTCTGCAGGTG